>CALKTZ010000001.1 GCA_937997355.1 uncultured Planctomycetales bacterium
TAGAAGCCTTGCGCGGCGTAGAGATGGGCATAGAAGGCGTGGCCCCCCCCTTTGTCCCACGCCTCGATCGATCGGAACTGATCCCAGACGTATTTGAGGCAGTCGGTGGCGATGGCCCCTTCGAACTGGCCGGCGTTGTAGAGGGTGGCCACGGCCGCCGCCGAGATCGCGATCCGGGGGCCGCCGCCGGAGAGGAGCGAGTATTGAATCCCCCCTTCGGGGGTCCGGCATTTCTCCAGGTACTTGACGGCCTCCTCGATCGTCGCGCGGGGGACGAGGAATCCCGCGTTGTGCGCCGCCCTCAATGCCTGGACCTGGGTGACGGTCACCGATCCTTCATCCCCCGTGCCGGGGCCGTACGTCCAGCCGCCGGCCGCGCTCTGCCCCTGGCTGGTGAGCGTGACGGCCTTGCGGATCGCGACCTGGACCTGCTTGCGGAGCGATTCCTTGGTGATCATCCCGTAGACCGAAGCCAGGAACATCAGGGCGAAGCCATGCCCGTGCATCGGCTGCCCCCCCTCCTGGGTCGGCCCGGTGATCAGGCCCGTGGGGGTGGCGCAGCGGACCAGGTACTCGACGGCCCCCTGCACGGTCTTGGCATACTTTCCCCGCGTCGGCGAATCGCCATGGGCCAGCAAGGCCGTCCCCGCCAGCCCCGTCATGGCGACCGGATAGCCCTGGCCCCCCCCCGTCAGCCAGGAGCCGTCGTCCGCCTGTTGGGCGGCGAGATAATCCAGCCCCTTCAACACCGCGCGGATCGTCTCGGGCGTGATGTGCTTGGGCAGGACTTCCTTGTCCGCCGCGAAGCCGGGGCGACTCCCCGCCAGCCAGCCGGCGCCGGCGATCGCCGGCATGGCGCCGGCCGCCAGGCAATGCCCAAAAAAGGCCCGGCGGTTGGGGCGCGTCGGCCGTGGATTGCATCCCGCCGAGGACCGGATTTCAAGCCTGTTGCTCATGGGGTTTGCACCCTCGAATTGCTCCCGGAATTGGGCCGGATCGCGAAGCGAACCTGCAACTCCACGCGGACGGGGATGTCCTGAAACCGGGAGGTCTCCAGCCGCTTGCGCGGCATCTCGTCGTTCTGATTCGTCGTGCGATCGCTCGGGACGACGATCTCCCGGACCGCCAGGACCGCCCCCAGTTGCACGCCGCTGAGCCTGGCCAGACGCTCGGCCCGGGTGCGGGCATCGACGATGGCTTTCTCATAAGCCTGTTCCTGGAGCTTGGCGAAGTCTTCCAGGACGAATCGGACCAGCCCCGTCTGCTGGCGATCGTAATCGTAGTAATAGTAATAGCGGTTGTTATTCTGAGGGCCGACCTTCGCCCCCGCGTCCTGCGCCACGTCGAGCAACCGGCCGACGAGCTGGAGCACCCCTTCTTCATCGAGCTTGCTCAGCTCGGTCGCCTTGACGACGAGCTTGCGGGTCAACTGAACCTCGGTCCGCGTGCGGGTATTCTGCTGCGGCTCGAAGTAATACGGGTTTTGCATCATCCCCTTCTGATCGACGAGCAGGCCCCGCTCCTCGACGGCGACGTTGTTCAGCTTGAGCGCCGTGAAGGCGTCGCGAAGGCGTCGCTTGGCGTCTCGATATTTGACGATCGCGTCGGCGGTCAGCTCGGAGGCGGCGGAGACCTCCAGGTCGATCTCCACGAACTCGGGCTTGGCGGCGACGCTCCCCTTGCCGACGACCGTGAACCCTTCGATATTCGCCGGGGCCGCATTGGCGGCCCCCGGATCGAAATACTGGGCTCGGGCCGCCCCCGAATTCACGAGGACGGCCAAGGCGACGGCGATCACCGCCAGGGATTGCCTGATCATGGCGAAGCGGCTCCTGTTTGCGTGCGAGTGCCTTCATCGCGGGCCGAGATTTGTTCCCGGGCGCCCGCCACCTGGCGCGGATACGCGGTGATCGCGCGATTGGAGATGCCGAGCAGCCAGTTGCCGGTCAACAGCAGGTCGCCGCCGGCCGAGCCCAGGTCGCTGCCTCGGAAAATCCGCCGGACATCCCCCGACTTGGGGTCGATCTCGAAGATGCCTCGGGGGGTGAGCTGCCAGAGTCCATCGGGCCGAACCAGCACGCGCCCTTCCATGCTCCCCTTCGGAATCCGAGTGGCCCATGCGAGTTTTTTCGTGTTTAGATCCAGGGCGCTCAATTCGGCCCCACCCAGATAGACCTTGCCCTCGTCCACTCCGAGCAGCCGGGTCGACTTGGTGATGGGTCGTTCCCAGAGGACCTTCATGAGATTGGGCTCGACCGCATAAAGCCGATCGGATTGCATCCCCTTGATCAGAAATGCGTCGCCCAGCCGCATCGGCTCGCCCCCCGGCGCCTGCGGCTCCTGGGGCTGATACGAGTAGAAGAAGTTCCAGGAGGACTGGACGGTCGCGGTCTTGTAACCATAGCCCCAGTCGCACTCGCCGGAGTCGGCATCGAGCCGGGCCAGCACCCCGACATGCGTGTCGACGTAAATCGCCCCGTTCCGATAGACCATGATCGGCTGCGGGGAAGACTCCCGGCGATAGCCCCAGTACATGTGCTGAGTTTGCCGGAACACGCCGATCTCGGCGCGCCAGATTTGCTTGCCGTCCTGGGGACGGATCGCCAGCACCAGTTGCTGAGATTGCCCCTGTCGCTGCTGGGGATTCCAGTTCGTCTTGGCCGTCAGATAGAGCTTCCCATTCGCAAGCAGGGGAGGTCCGGTGAAATCGAGCTGCGCGTAATCGGGGAGGTCGGGCGACTTCCACACGACCTCGCCGTTATCGGCGCGTCGGCAGACCAGTTGAAATGCCCCGAAGTAATTCTGATCCTTCAGGTCCCGCGCCAGGCTCCAGACGTATCCGTTTGCGGCGAGGATCGCCAGCCGCGAGGTGTCGAGCATCTGCATCGACGGCTGATTCGCCTGGAGCTCCAGATGGTGAAACGAGCCGGTCCGCCAGAGCAGCTTCCCGCTTTCGAGGTCGAGCGAGAGGATATAGCCCAGATAATTGAGGAACAGGGTCTTGCCGTCGATCGCGCAGACGGGGACCACGCCGCTGAGAGCATTCGACGTCCACTGATCCAGCTCGATGCGGGTCATCCCCGCCTCGACCGACTCCGCGAACCGGATTTGCCAGGCGGGATCGACCGGCTTGGCCAAATCGACGCCGATGCCGGATTCGTCGGCCTGGCCTTTCGTGCCGGCGTTCTCGCTTCCTTCGGAACCCTTCGAGTCGTCGAGGAGTAATCGCAGGAGCTCGGCGGGTACACCCGTACGCCCCCCCAGCGTCACCTTCTCATCGGCATAGCGGCTCGAAAGCTCGTTGCGGATCTGTTCGAATTCGGCCCGACGTCCCGCGCGAGCAAGCCCCAGGGCCGCTTTCAATGAGACCAGGCCCAGATTGAGAT
>CALKTZ010000002.1 GCA_937997355.1 uncultured Planctomycetales bacterium
GCGGCTTCGCGGCGATCTCGACCAGATGACCCATGAGGCCCTGCGCCTCGACGATGCCAGCAATTCGAATCTCTCGAACGTCCCGCTCCACATGGCGGACGTAGGGACCGAGAATTTCGATCAGGAATTCACCCTGGGACTCATCGAGAACGAGCAGGAGACGCTCGAACTCATCATTGAAGCCCTCAATCGAATCGATCAGGGGACGTTCGGTTCGTGTGTCGAGTGCGAAGGGGCGATCGCGAGGCCGAGGCTTGAGGCGATCCCTTACACCCGGTACTGCATCGAATGCGCACGGAAGCTCGAAGCCGGAGAGGTTTGAATGACGATCAGGCAGCGGGTCGGCGTCAGCCGCTGGATTCTCTTCTGGTCCATCGCTTTGGGCGGTGCCACATTCGACCTCGTGACCAAGCAGGCTGTCTTCGATCGGTTCGACTATCCCGCCGCGGCGTATCCGCTCGTCGACCATATCCTCGAAATTCAGACCAGCCAGAACACCGGGGCGCTCTGGGGCTTGGGCCGCGAAGTTCCTCATAGCAGCAAGATTTTCGCCGCCCTTTCGGTGGTCGCGGCGGTGGTCATCTTCGCCTGGCTTTTCATCTTCGGCGCCGCGGAAAGCTTGCCGCTCACCGTCGCGCTGAGCCTGATCATGGCCGGGGCGATCGGGAATTGTTACGACCGCCTCGTACACGGATATGTTCGCGATTTCGTCCACTTCCACGTCGATGCCATCGGCTTCGACTGCGCGATCTTCAATTTTGCCGACAACATGCTCGTGGCAGGTGCCATCACGCTCGTCCTCCATGCGCTCCGGGCAGATCCGGAAGAATCCTCCCCCGCGATTGCCGTCCCCCAGGCTTCTGTCCCCGCCCCTGCCGGTGAAATGGATGTGGTGCTCGGCCCCGGCCCGCCCCTGACGGTTTCGAAGAAGCTCCCCCTCGATAGTTCCAGGATTCAACAAAGTTCGTCCCCGCCCCGGCCTCCCTACTTTGCGGCGAACTCTTGTGATAAATTCTGATTAAACACCCACCGCTTTCCGTCGGTCGATGCCGCCCAGTACCCGCAGGCAGGGGTCCGGAACGATGACGAATGCCACCCATCGGCACCCACCCGGTGTGATCCGCCGCGAGTTCCTCCAGGTCGGTTTCTCGGGCTTCCTCGGCCTCGGAGGTTTGCAAGCCTTCGGCGCGACGCCGTCCGCCGCCACGCGATTGACTCAAAACGGCTTCGGCGGGGTGCCTCGCGTGAAGTCGGTCATCCTCGTTTTCTTGACCGGCGGCCTCAGTCATCTCGATTCATTCGATATGAAGCCCGATTCTCCGGACGGGATGCGGAGCGACTTCCAGCCCATCTCGACCAAGGTCCCGGGGATCCAGTTCGCCGAACATCTGCCCAGGCTGGCGGCCCAGGCGGACAAGCTGGCCGTCGTCCGATCGATGTCGCACCGTTACAACAATCACCTGAACGCGACCCATGAGCTTCTCACCGGCCATTCCCAGCCCGGGGCGTTCTTCGACAAGATCGCCTCGCGAGACGACTACCCGTGCTACGCGTCCGCCCTCGATTATCTCCGCCCCTCGTCGAACGGCACTCCCGGCGGCGTGATGCTGCCCACCTTCCTGATGGAAGGCCCGCTCGTTTGGCCCGGGCAGCATGCGGGTTTTCTCGGCCCGAAGCATGATCCCTGGCAGATCCGAAGCGATCCCAGCCTCCCGAGCTTTCGGGTCGATAGCGCATCGATGCCCGTCGGTTTCAGCGTCGAACGGCTTTCCGGACGGAAGGGACTCCTGAGCGAACTCGGAATCCGGCGCGACAACCTGAGTCGACATGCGGAGGCGGTGAAAGATCCCTTTTCCGAGCAGCATGACCGGGCCTTTTCCCTGCTCCTCTCCGGGCGAGTGGCACGCGCTTTCGAGCTTGAATGCGAGGACCCTCGCGTCCGCGACCGCTACGGCCGGCACATGTTCGGGCAGTCGCTGCTCCTGGCCCGTCGGCTCATCGAGGCCGATGTCCCCCTCGTCCAGGTCAACATGGGGCGGGTTCAAACCTGGGACCATCATCACGGGATTTTCTTGACCCTGAAGGATCGCCTGCTCCCGCCGACCGATCGAGGGGTCGCCACGCTTCTCGAAGACCTCCAGGCTCGCGGGATGCTCGACCAGACCCTCGTGGTCCTGACGGGCGAGTTCGGTCGCACTCCGCGACTGAGCCGCTTGCCCGGGAATACGACGGCGAAGGTCGGCCGCGACCATTGGTCTCGCGTCTTCACCACGGTCTTCGCCGGAGGAGGGGTTCGAGGGGGGCAATTCATCGGTCAGTCCGATAGGCTCGGGGCCTATCCCGCCAGCCCCCCCTATTCGCCGGGCGATCTCTCGGCGACGGTCTACGCGAGCCTCGGGATCGATCCCGCGACCGAGCTGCGCGATCGGCTCAATCGACCGTTGCAGCTCTCCCTCGGGCGGCCGATCTCTCCCCTCTATTCCGGGGCGTGATCGGCCCCGCCTCGAATTTTCGCGGAGTCCCGCCGGTTTCACGTCCTGGATTTCACCAGAGCCTGGGAACCAGTCGGAACCGGACCCGCTCGACATAGCCCTCGTAGCCGTCGAGTTCCCGGCGCAGGATCGCGTCCTCGATCAAGGTCCTGCGGACGATCTGGATCATGAACGGGATGAGCGGCAGGATCGACCAGAGCGAGCCGAGGGCGATCCCTTCGGTCAGCGAGGCCACGAGCATGCCCGTGTAACCGGGATGCCGGACGAACCGGTAAGGCCCGGTCGAGATGACGTGGTGACCCCGTTCCGACTGGATTCGGACCACCGGGGAGAAGAATCGATTCCAGGTCATCGCCCAGATGATGAACAGCACCCCCAGGGTGTAGACCGCGAGTCCCAGGCCTTGGACGACCATGGGCAGGGGAGGGGTCCAGTGATAGCGTCCGACGTCGAGCCCGGCGATGATGAGATGGCCGACGATCAAGGGGGCGGCGACCCTCCGGAAATGGCGATCGCGGCCGCCTCGCTTCGGCTTGAGGCGTTCGCGACGGAGGGCGGGGTCCATGAGCAGGAAGGCGAGCTGAACCAGGCTCGCGTGAATCAGGAGGGTGGCCCAGAACCAGGGGAGATCGATCCGCCCCGCGGCGCCGAAGAGGATCAGCGCCAGGACGATTTCGACTGCCAGCAATCGCGGCACATGCTTGGCCATCAGGCGCGGGCCCTCGGATACGGCGGGCAACAATCAGGGTTCACGGTGGAGGGTAACGCCATTCA
>CALKTZ010000003.1 GCA_937997355.1 uncultured Planctomycetales bacterium
CTTGGGCGGCGGGTCCAGGAGCCCGACCCGATCCGGCACCGGCGGAAGACCTTCCCAAGTTTGGGCCACGCCCGGCGACGGCACAACCCTCCGACCCGGATACGGGGCTGGGTCGGGGACGACGGGATTCCGGTCTCGCGGAGCGCCGGGTCGTGATGCCAACGGTTCCGAGTTTGGCTTCGGCCAGGGGATCGGCGCATCCGGTCGTTTGAATGACCTGGACGGCTCGGGCGGTCCTTCTCCGGGAGAACTCGCGGGGATGCTAGAACGAGCCCCCGATTCGTCTGAAGGTCGGGATCTAGGCCGGATGGTTCACGACTGGACTGGCAAGGAAACTTCTTCCGATTTGGAATCACGGTCAGGAGCGGGCGTCCCCGGTTCGAATGGAAGGAGTCGGCTTCCAGGATTGGATGGAGGTGCCGATCTCGGCGGCCGAGGTAACCGCGGAGGCTCCCCGGCGTTATCGAGCGGCGGAGATCGGAAGAATCGATCCGAGGGAACGGGCAAGGCACCGTTCGAAATCAGCCCGAAGCAGGATGCGATCCCTTCAAGCAATGGCGAGAGCGGTGAAGCCGGCCAGGCAGGCGAAGGTTCACGGCATTCATTCAATTCGATGACCGGCCTCTCTTCGAGCCTTCTCCCATCCGGATCAACGGGTGAGTCCAGTCATTCCTCAAACGATTCGGCCGCTCCGCCGAGTGAATCGAATGGTTCATCAATTCCAGGCGTTGGTTCACGAGGGGAATCCCGTCCGTCGGCTTCCGCTTCGTCGGGAATCGGTTTCGGGATGATTTCCGGTTCCCCATCTTCGGGCTCGTCTTCCAACGCCTCCTCCGGGACATCGGGCTCATCCTCATCGTCGTCCGCGGGAGAAAATGCAGACCAACCTCCCCTGATTCCGGAGCAGGAACGGAAGGAGCCGCTTCGAATCGAAGCGGCCTTCGAGGTCGTGATCGCCTGCCAGAGAGACGGGATCGAAATCCTGCCCGGCGGGAACCGGATCACGATGAAAACGTTGCAAACCAAGGGGACCTCCGGCAACGGTCAACCGGGGCAGGACCTGCTCATCCGGCACCTGCGTTCCCTGGAACGCAAGCGAGCGATCGTCGACCCGATGATTCGACCGAGGCCGCGAGTCAAGTTCGTGGTGGAAGCCGGTGGCGACGATACCTATCTCGCGGTTCGTCGGCAGCTCCTGTTCTCGGGGCTCGACTGGCCCATGACGGTCCAACTGGTCGAGGGACAAGGCTCACGGTTCCTTTCGAGGGAGGTCTGGCGATGAACGGGAATCTCATCGGTCCGACCGAGCGCGAGACGACCCCGACACGTTCTCCGAGGACCAACTCCGATCGAAAGAGGCTGATTTTTCAGGCTGTAAGCCTGCTACTGGCAATTGTCGCGCTGACCATTCACCTCCAGTATGGAGGAATGATTCGGACGACGCTTGCGACGCATTTCCATCAATCGGCGGTGCCCAAGGACCCGGTTCCCGTGCCCGGCATCCCGCCTTCACAATCGTTGTCCGACACCCCGGAGATTCAGCCGGCGAGTCCGGAACCGATGCTTGAGGAGCCGGCGGTTCCTCCAACGGTGATTGAAGTTGCGGTACCGCCGCCGCTGGACCGGAAGGCGATCGCAAAGGCCGAGGCCGCGCTCGACGCGGCGAGCCGCGATCGCGCCAGGGCCGATGCCAGGGCCGACCAGGCGGCTCGGTTATTCAAGGAAGCTTCGCAACAGGCGGCGCTCGAGACTTCGCTCTCGAAGACCCTCGCGTTTCGTGTCCGAGACCCGACGGCGCAAATCACGAGGACTATCTCGCGAGGCGGATTCCTCCGCGCGGAGCACGAGAAACTGGAGAAGGAAATCACCGCTCTCCGTCAGGCTCCCCGCGCCAAATCGACCTCGATCGTGAGTCGCACCCCGGTTTCACGGGTTGCCGTGAATGAGGAATTCCATTTCGAGCTTCGTCGGGACCGGATCAGCTTCATCAATTTAACCCAACTCCTCAATCTCTCAAAATCGGATGCACAGGTTCGCCTTCGACTTTCGGATCGACTCGGCGTCATTTCATCGAAGGTTGGGCCGGTCGGCGATTTTTACCTACTCTATGTCCTGGCAAGGTCGGTTCAGGGTCCGGACGACCTCCTCGACCGGCATACCCTGCGCTACGACCTCCGAGGTTGGGAATTGGTCCCCGTTGCCGAGCTTCGCGGCGAGAGCTACGAGACTATCTGGAACCCGGTTTCACAGTTTTCAAGAGCTTTAGGCCGGATCAGCCCGAGTTCCGCCACGATCACCCTCTGGATCTATCCCGATAGTTTCGGCCTCTATCGCCGACTTCGTGATGATCTCGCGCAAAGAGGTTATTCCGTTGCCGCTCGACCCTTGCCCGACGGGATGGCGATCCGCGGCAGCCCCTCGGGATCTCTCTCCGCGGCCCAATGACAGCCGCGATTTGATATCTGGCCGCCTGTTTAGAGACGTCTGGCTTGCAGATCGACTCTCGTGGAATGATCCAAGTGGATGTTCCACGAGATGTTGTTAAAGTAGGCATTGCAGTCTGCCGGTGCATCTCGATCGAGTGCTTTCGATTTTTTCATGAAGCCACGGCCCGTTTGAAACACCTTGCGGCGAAGTCACCGGGAGAGTGCATCGTTATTCATGAGGCCGATTCCTTCTCTCGGCGAATAACGAGTTCTTGATTCAACACGCGATCGCTGAGGATTCGCGAATTCGATGCACTGCTTCGTCCGAGGTTGCCATGGATCAGCGTGGGGTCATTCTCATCGTCGATGACCAACCGGCCGGCCGTAAGTCGATGGCGTCGGCATTGTTTCCGTCTGAGTATCGGCTTGTCTTCGCGATCAACGGCCAGGATGGATTGCGAAAAGCCGTCACGCTGGATCCGGTGTTGATCCTGATGAATCCGAGGATGGAGACGTTGGATGGGTTCAACGTCTGTCGCCTGGTTCGGGGAAACTCCGCGCTTCGCGAGGTGCCGATCCTGCTCGTCACGTCCGACGATGACCACGACGCGCAACGGCAAGGGATCGAAGCAGGGGCGGATGGTTACATTGTAAAGCCTTTTGATCGGTCCGAAGTCCGGGCAAGGATTCGGACGATCATTCGTCTCAACCGCTTCCGCAAGGTCCAAGATGACGTCGATCTCCTCCATCGCGCCGAGGAGGAGGTTACCCGCCACCGTCAGCAACTCGAGACCCTCTCCCGTCGGTTGCTCCAGGCCCAGGAGGAAGAGCGTCGCGCAATCGCTCGCGAATTGCATGACGAGGTGGGGCAGATCCTCACGGTCCTGAAAATCAATCTCGTCCTGACACAGCGCGAGATTCGGGACGCAATCGATCCTCGGCTTTTATCGGAGAGTATCGATCTTGTTGACCGGTTGATCGGCCAGGTCCGGGACCTCTGGCGCAATCTGAGGCCGTCGTTGCTCGACGAGCTTGGGCTCCCGGCGGCGCTGCACGCATTGGCGGAGTCCGCGGCGAAACGGGCGGGGGTCGACCTTGAATTGCACGCCGATCCCGATGCCGAACGCCTCGATCCCGACCGCGAGATCACCTGCTATCGAGTCGTCCAGGAATCCCTGACGAACATCATCCGGCATGCTCGCGCCCGATGCGTGCGGATTGCCCTCACTCAGTCGGAAGCCTATCTGCACCTCAGCATCATTGATGACGGCATCGGCTTTGATGTGGAAGAGGCGCTCTCCAGCACGTCCGCCAGCTCGCACATGGGATTGCTGGGAATGCGCGAGCGACTTTCGCTGGTTGGCGGCTCCCTGAATATCCAATCGAGGCTCGGTCAAGGGACGCAAATTCGAATGTCTCTGCCACTCCGAGGGACCGTCGTCTTGGGGAAAGAGGAGCGTAATCGAGAATTCATCCAGCTCAACGAATCGCACGAGTGATTCGCTGAACAAGGACTCGTTCGACGCCATGCCTCATGGCCGTTCGAGAGAGATCCCGAGAGTCATGATCGTGCGCGGCGAAGGGAGTTATTTCGTAATTTCATCGATCTCAAGAATCCGAAATGCGATGAGTTGCCCACGCGATCGACATGGCGAGCCTGGTGGACGGAAGCGAGCATTGAGTAACTTCGGCACGAATCGGCATCATGCCTCGATCGGGACGTCGATCGGAAAGGTCGCCCTCAAGAGGGGGAGAAATTCCGGCGGTTCCTCGGCTTCCGGCTCCCGCGCAATCCGGATGTAGATTTTCCCCCCCACGATATTGAGATCGCAGATCGATATTTCGGAATGGTCCACCGCCGATTCCACGTACTGATAGTCTTCATCCTCCCAGACGATGAATCGAGGTCCGGGATGATCCGCGCCTTCCCGCCCTTGGCGTTGAAAATCGGCCAATGCACGGAGGAATTCCTCGATCGCATGTCCGAGAGAGGCGGAGATCGCGGGGATTGCCCGCAAGATCGGCGATTCTGCTTGTGCATTTCGCATTTCAGCGATTCCTCTCGCAAGAAATGAGACTTTCGGTCGCCTCGATCCCTCGATTCGCTCGTGAAGGTATTCGTTCGATCCAACGAATATCGCGTTCAGTCCGCCTCGATTTGAAACGACGAGGCGCCGACGAGTTCCGAATCGGTTGGGGGCATCGTCGCGAACCCCAAATATATGCTTGCGTCATCACTTAACTAAAAGAAAATGAATCGAGAAAGGCCAGGATCTGGCGTGCAATCATGTTGATGGTATTGAATGCACCCCGTCCCGAATGATCTCAGGCTACGCGTTACTGTCGGATCTATAGGGCCGCTTGTCTCTCAGGAGTTTCCCTGCCGGAAGTCAGGTTTTTCCCGAGTCTCGGAATCGCCCAGCGCCTAGGCAAACAAATCGTTGCGCATCCATGCTTTGACGCTGCAAATGGCGAGCCGAGGCGAACGCTTGTCACTTGGAGCGGAGGGCTTCCACCGGGTCGAGCATCGCGGCCCTGCGTGCCGGATACACGCCGAAGACGCAACCGATCGTCATCGCGATGAAGAACGCGATGACGGGGGCCGAAGGGCTGATGACCACGGGCATGCCCGAGAGCCGGCTCACGAAGAGGGGCGCGAGCATGCCGAGGATGACGCCGATCAGGCCTCCCGAGGCGGACATCACGGCCGTTTCGATCAAGAATTGCTCGACGATGTCTTTCCTGCGGGCGCCGAGTGCGCGGCGGATTCCGATCTCGCGAGTACGCTCCGACACGGTCGCGAGCATGATGTTCATGATCCCGATCCCGCCGACGAGCAGCGAGATGCTGGCAATCGAGCCGAGCACCATGTTGAAGATTCGCTTGGTGGCCTCGGCCTTTTCCAGAAGCTCCAGGGGGACCGTGATGCCGTAGTCCTTCTTGGGATGGAATTGGAGGAGCATGCTGTCGAGCGCCTCGTGAGTCCTCTTCACATTCTCCATCGTGTCGACGGCGATCGTGATCTGCGACAGCTCGATCTTCTCGGCCGTGAAATTCCCTTGCTTGCGATTGGTCAAGACCTCACCGAAGCGAATTCGGTCGGTCGTCAAGGGGATGTAAATGTCCTTGTTCAAGTCCTGGGCCGCGAAGCTCGTGCCGGTCCCCGCCGACGGAGACTTGTAGTCGGTGACGCCGATGATTCGGTAATAGTGCTGTTCGCCGAGGCGAATCGTCTTATGGACGGGATCTCCGAGCGGGAACAGCTTTTCGGCCGCTTCCGATCCGATCACGGCGAAGTTGGCGAACGCCTGGAGGTCGGCGTCGGTGATGAACCGGCCGTCGGCCATCTTCTGGCCCGTCACGCTCAGGTAGTCCGGATTGACGCCCACGACTCGGCACTCGATTTCCTTGTCGAGGTGGCGTGCGTTCTGGGGAAATTCTCGGATCGGAGTGATGCCCACCACCGTCGGCAGGGTTTCCCGAATCCGCTCGAAGTCGTTGTATGTCAGGCCGTACTTCAGAGTGAAGCCGTCGTTCTGCTGCCGCGAGGGATTCCCCTCATTAATCGGCTTGATGCTGCGAACGATGATATTCGTGGCCCCGAGCTCGGCAATCTGGCGTTGCGCCTCGAGGCTGGCCCCCTCGGCGATGGCGATCATCGCGATCACCGACGAGACGCCGAAGATGAGCCCCAGGATCGTCAGGAAAACCCGGAGCTTGTGGAGCGACAAATTGCGGAGGGCCGAGGAAACCGAGGTGAAGAACTTGTGCATTTTCCTGCTACCTCGGGAGCCCGCCGGGGAAAATGAGCCTCCGACCTGGAGGGGAATCGGCCGGAGGCTTACTGGTCCGGATCCGTCGGAGCCGATCTTCGGCAGACTCCGTCCGGATCATTTCGTGGCTTCGATCTTGGTCTCGTCGTCCTTCGATCCGGCCTTATCGCCGGCCTTGGATTCTTCGGATCGGAACTCGGAATTCGCTCGGACCCGCGCATTCAATCCGACCTGGTCGCCATCGTTCAGGCCTTCCAGGACTTGGATGTGGGTTTCGTTGGATTCGCCGACCTTGATCTTACGACGATTGAGGCCCTCGGGCGAGTCGAGATAGGCGAAGAATTCCCCCTTGTGTTCGGCGATCGACTGGACCGGGACGCACAGCACATCCTGGAGCTCTCCGACCAGGACCTTGACCTCGGCCGTCATCCCGGGCTTGATCTCCTGACCGTTCATGGAGTCGATCGTCACGATCGCGGGATATTCCTTGATGCTACTTCCCTGGCCGGGTCGAGTGGAATCCGCGAGTTGGGAGACCGATTTCACGATACCCTGGAAGACGGTATTGGGGAAGGCATCGATCCGAATCTCAGCCTTCTGATCGGCCTTGAGCTTCTTGATCAGTGATTCATGGATGTTGACCTTCACCTGCATCTTGGTCATGTCGGGAAGTGTGAACACGCGCTGGCGCGAATAGACCGTCGCCCCCTCGCGGATTTGACTCGAAGGATCCCAGTATCGGTCATTCGCATACGCCACGATCCCGTCCTGCTGGGCCTTGATGGTCGCGAGTTCCTTCTGTTTCAAATAATCCTTCAAAAGCTGCTGCTCGATGTCGGAAGTTGCCAGCGCCGCCTCAAGCTCGCTGTTGCAGCGAATCATCTGGGCCTTCAAGGTGGCCGTGGCCTGTTGAACCTTCTTGCCCGCCTGTTCGAGTTTGGCCTGGAATTCGGTGATCTTCCGCTTGTAATCGAATTTCTGCTTCACCATGAGCTCAAGCTCGGCGCTGCTGTGCATCAGCTCGGTTCGCGCCAGGTCGGCCTCCTGGATGCGGACCTGCTCCGGGGTCTTGAACCCTTTTTTCATGAGGGTCCGGAACTGGCCGAGCTTATGGCTCGATTCCTCGAAATCCTTCTTCTTGAGCTTGATCTCCCCCTTCTGCTTCGTTTCCTCGGTGGGGAAGTCTCCCTGCTGGTATTTTTCGAGATCGAGCTTCGCCAGGGAGAGTTCGACGTTGGCGGCGTCGAGGCTATTCTCGCAACTGTTGCGCTGGATCTCCTTGTCTTGCTTGGCCGCTTCGATTCGCGCGATCGCCTGCTTGACCCGAATGTCTTGCTGGGCCAGGTTTTTCTGGATCTCGCTGTCGTCGAATTTGCAGACGACTTCCCCCTTCTTGATCTTCGCGCCTTCGGGGACGAGGTAGATGATTTTGTTCTGATAGCCATTCAACTCGCAGACGCCGTCGACCGTGACCCGGCTCTCAACATTGCCGCGCTCGGTGACGATGATCCGCAAATTCGAGACCCTGGCTTCGGCGAGCAGAGGGCGATTGGTGTTGCTCGACCCGCTCAGGGAGGGGAGGGAGCCGACGCCGAGGTAACCGGCAAGCGCGACGATCAACACCCCCGCAAGCAAACCCGCGATCCGTCGAGAATGCGCCTTCGCCTTTCGGGCGGGAGGAGGCATCATCGTCTTGGCAGGTTCTGAAGTTGCGTTCAAACTTGGCAGGAT
>CALKTZ010000004.1 GCA_937997355.1 uncultured Planctomycetales bacterium
AGGAATCCGGGGCAATCGTTGACCACGATCGCCACCTTCCCCAACCGCCGGGCCAGGGTGTCGAGCGAAGCGATGGTCCGGTCGTCGGTTCGCTCGCCCCGGATGATCTCGACCAATTCCATCCGATCGACCGGATGGAAGAAGTGCATTCCCGCGAACCGGCCTGGATCTGGAGCCGATGATGCCATCCGGCCGATCGGGATTGTTGAGGTGTTGCTTGCGACGATGGACGCATCGCCCAGAATGTCGCCGAGTTTCCGGAAGGTCTCGGTCTTGGCGGCCTCATCCTCGATGATTGCCTCGATGACGAGATCGCAGCTGGCGAGCGTCCGGCGATCGGTCGAGACCGTGATTCGGCCCATCATTCGATCGACATCCTGTGATGTGGATTCGCCGGTCTTCACCTGCCGATCGAGCATGTGGCGGGCACGTTCCAGGCCATCTTGAAGGCGTTCCGCGTCGAGATCGATCAGGATGCAGGGAATTCCCACCCGGACATGGGCCGCAGCAATTCCGGCCCCCATTTGACCGGCCCCTAGAATGCCGACGCGATGAATGGGATGAGGCGCGACGGCCATTCCGACTGCCGATCCCTTCAGTCGAGCAGTGTAACCCACGCGATCCTCCCTTCGATTCAAGTTCATCTTGTCGGAGTTCTGCCGGGTACCGCTTTTCATTTTACGATGTTCGCCGGGCAATCGGTCGTGTTCCTCGGGACAAGTCCCAAATTGCGATTTTCGACGTAAATTCAGGGGGGCGTCGAAATGACGGAATTTTGACGGCCGCCCTGTGAATTTCACGCGTGGAATTGTGTATGACGGCTGCGGACGGTGAAAGAACGCTGGGGCTACAAAGGATTTGAGTTTGGGTCGATGGCATGCTATTTGAAAATCAACTTTTCCGAAGATTCGATGTGTTGCCGCGACTCTTCTTCGGTCCTGGCGAGCGAGTCTGGAGGCAGGCGGTCAGGCCTGCTGCAAATCTTGCAACCTTGCAAGAAACGTGCGAGTTGATGCAAGTGAATAATAATGAGGGTGTTTTCTTGAATCCGGTTGACGGTTTTTTTCCTGTCTTCTTGATGAATTGATAACGGTTTCGGGTATTACCGGCTGCCGCGATCCCGCGTCGAGGGATTTGGGGCTCGTTTTTCAACGTCGAGACCAGAGAGTGCGATGGTCGATCCCCGGTTGTCACGGTTTTGGCGATTGGCGCTCCAGAGTGGGCTGCTCGACGTCCGTGACCTCTCCGCGTGCTGGGAATCGATCCCATTGGACCGTCGAGAGGCGATCGATCATATCGATATGGTCGATCGTCGGCTGGCCCGGCAGGCAATTCAGGAGAAATTGATCACGCTCTGGCAGGCGCAGCAGCTCCTGGCGGGACGGTTCAATGGCTTCAAGGTCGGCCGCTATGTGCTGCTCGATCTGATCGGCCAGGGCGGGATGGGGCGAGTCTATCTGGCGAAGGATACCAGGCTGACGCGCACTGTCGCGCTCAAGATCCTTTCCGCGGACCGAATGAAGAACCCGCGCGCGATCGCGCGGTTTCAGCGTGAAGCCAAATTGGGGGCCCAGCTTCAGCACGAGAATTTGGTTCGGATCTACGATTTCGGCGAGTCCGACGGCAGGCATTACCTGGTCATGGAATTCATCGAGGGGCGGACGCTCGGCGCGTTGATCAGCCAGCAAGGCCCGATCCCCCCCTCGATCGCGGCCGGGCTGGGCCGGCAAATCGCCCTCGGCCTGGAACACGCCCATAAGAAGGGGTTGGTTCATCGCGATGTCAACCCCTACAACATCATGGTGACCTACGACGGCACGGCGAAACTGGCCGACCTCGGGCTTGCGCTGGATCTCGCCGATGCCGATCGCTTCACCCGAGACGGAGCCACCGTGGGGACGTTCGACTACGTTTCCCCCGAGCAGGCCAGGCATTCGCATTCCGTCGACATCCGGAGCGATATCTATTCGCTCGGATGCACTCTCTATCACACGATTGCATCCGAGGTCCCTTTCCCCTCGTCCAGCCTCCCCGAGAAGTTATTCGCCCACATGTCGGTCGAGCCGACTCCGCTCGATCAGGTCATCCCCGACATCCCGGAAGGATTGGCGGAGGGGATCGGCCGGATGATGCGGAAGAATCCGGACGAGCGATACTCGACACCGTTGCAGGTCGCTCAGATGCTCGAGCCCTTCGCCGACGTGTCGTCTCGCAACGAATTGGATGAACAGTTCCGTCAATATTCGGAGCAGCAAATCCGCACCAAGCCGGATGCGAAGACCCTGATGATTCCCCGGGTTGTCCCCGACGGCGACCGAGGCACTCCAACAGGCACAAACCCAGCCCCCGATCATCAGGGGACCGAGCCCCTTGATTCAACCGGGGCACTCGTCACGGTCGATCAAACTTCAACCGCCTCCCAAAAAGAAATGACCAACCCCTCGCGATTTGAGGTCTCTAACGCGAGCGATCCCGATCTTCCCCTGTTTTTAGATCTTGGCCCCGAGCCTTCCCTGTCCGAGGTCCTCGCCGAGTCGCGGAAGCGCTCCAAATCTCGAATGTCGGCCACGACGACAACGTCGGGAATTTGGTCCCCGAAGATCCGTGCCATTGAGTATTGGCAGAATTTCAAATCGCGGTTCTCCGGGCCGGCATTGCTGGGAGGGCTCTTCGTGGCCCTGGCTGTTTCCGCGGGAACCCTCGGGGGCTTCATCTGGATGCTCCGGCCGAATCCGGAATCCGCGGGGTCGCCTCAACCTGGACGCGGCCCGGCTCGGGACAGCGGCATCACCCCGGGCACGCAACCCGTGGCCTCTCTCGGTTCATCCGGAGGCGATGTTCACGCCAATCCGAAGGGGTCGCCAGCGACTGCAAAGACGGAGCCTGCCACCTGGACGGAGGCGACGCCGTCGCCGATTCTGATGCGCCCGCCCGACGGGACCGGCCCCGATGTTCCCTGCAAGACACTGAACGAGGCCATCAACAAGGCGGTCGGCAGCCGGGGGATGGTGGTATTGCGAAATCGCACCCCTCTCGTGCTCAATAATAATTCGGTCATCCAGCTCAACGTACCCGGAAAGCTAAAGCTCCTGATCCGTGCGGAAGAAGGGTTCGAGCCCGTGCTGGAGATCGCCTTCAATCGCCTCGGATCGTTTCTGCGCGGTGGGCCTGATCTTTCGCTCGAACTTGAAGGGCTGAGCATCCAGGCTAGGGCGACATCGGCCGGCTCCGCCCAGTCCGCGATCTTCCAGACGGCTGGCCCTCTCACCATTCGGCGCTGCCGATTCAACGTCGCGCCCAACTCATCCCATTCGGCGATCAGCGCGGTCTACGCCGATGGCGGCTCGCTCAATATTGAACGGTCTCAGTTCGAAGGTTTCGACCGGGCGATCGAAATTCGGATGTATCGGAGGCTCACTGCCACGATCCGCCAGACGCTGATCACGGCCGATGCCCGGCATCCGGAGAATCAGTGGGGATTCAAGGTCTCGCACATCCCCTTGAAGGGGGCTCCCGGCAATCCCGACAGCTTGCAGCTCTTGCTGGACCATTGCACCGTCCAGGGGGGCGGGCTCCTGGCCTTGTCGGGCTATTCGGAGCTCACGCCGCTCAAGGCCAGGGTGTCGGATTGCATCATCCGGGCCGACGCCCTGATCAACTGGGATTCCAGGAGCGAGTCCCCGACCTGGCCCAAGGCGCTGTCCTGGACAGGGCGGGGAAATCAATTCCAGATCAAGGGGAAGCGTTGGATTCTGAATGGGGGTGCCGCGGCGGACGGAATCGTCGATGCGATGACCTGGGCAAAGCAGTTTGAGGAAAGTCAGACGTCCGATGGCACCCTTCCGGGGGCGAATCCGGCCCTCATCGGACCTTCAAGCCCGGTCAAGCGGTAATCGCTCCCGCAACATGGCAAATCGGAACGCGAAGGCGTATCCGCAAAAGGCGGATCAATCGTGAATCCTCCCGAAGCATCCTCGCGTCAGCGATTTTCGTCCGTGAGCAGGTGCTGGCTCGATTGAAGGATGCGATGATGCCGGGTTTGCGAGGCCCCCGGCGATGCGTCCGCCTGCGTCTTCAGGTCGGCGAGATTCGCCTGGCAGTAGGGGCATTCGACAACTTCGATATGGAACGTGATATACGACGCCAGGTCGGGGGCGAGGGCTTCGAGCAGGTAGCTGCCTAGCTGCTGCCGGCTCGGGCAGGTGAGACGACCCCGTCGCCAGATGGCACCCAGGGTATGGAGCCCCACGTCGGCCCGGTTGTTGCGCACGTCCTCGAGCCGGGCGCGGAGCGAAGCCGAGTCTCGCAACGCCTTTTCGACGCGAGCCTGATCTCCTCCTGGCAAATTGTCGGCGAGATAAGCCCGCAGCATGGCGTCGTCGATCGGTGCGAGGGCCGCCCGATCTTGCTCGGCATCTCGCCGGTTCCGGGCATCTCCTGGTTGGTTTGGTGCCATCTCGCTCTCAGCCCTCGGCCAAATCTTCGAGGCTCAAGCCCGCGCGGCGGGCCATTTCCTTGAGTCGTGCCACGGTTTGAAACTTGTAGCTAGCCACGGCCTGTTCGGTGAGGGCGAGGTACTTGGCCACGTCCTTGTTGGCCCATCCCTTGACCACGAGCAACTCCAGGCACCGAAGCCGGTCGTAGTCCCCCCGGTTGAGCCAATCTCGGACAAGCTGCCCCATCGCTTCGTTGAGGAGCCGTTCCTCGGCCTTGCGACGCTCGCCGCTGCGAGCGATGCTCGACGCGGCCCGATCGCCGCCGGCGACCTCTTCGAGCGGGCGGCCATGATCGTCCGAGCCGAACTGATCGATGGGACGCCGTCCTTGCTTGCGCATGTGGTCGGTGAGCTTGTGCGCGGCGATCGAGAAGAGATAGGCTTCCAGATCCCGCTTCTCATCGTAGTGCGGCAGGCTGGTCAGGAAGCCGATGAAGGTTTCCTGAACCACATCCTCGCTGGCCGCCCGATCGCGGAGCCGGCTATCCACGAATGCCAGGAGCCGCCCTTCGAACCGCTCGATCAGGCGCCGCCAGGCCTCGGTATCGCCGGCGCGCACTTGCCGGACCAGGAGGACGTCGGTATCGGTGGCGGCCATCGTTTGGGTTCGTCCCGGGCAAGAAATCTAACGGCGGACTCGGCTCGGCTTCATTCATTCTAAACTGAGCGGGGACGATTGCCTATCATTCAGTCTACCAGTCTGCCGCGCCCGTCACATCGACTCGGCAAACTCGACGTCGTGAAATCCTGGGCGGATCGATTTCTTCGGTGCAGGCCATCGCACCGAGCGATAGGATCGGAAGGCCCAAATCCCCATCGGTGCGAAGAACAGCAACGCGATCGCCCAGATCAGCTTGTCGTGGCGTCCCGGGAAGTCCTCGTCGTGTAGGCCCATCAGGCAAACGAATTCGTCGATCCAAATTCGGGCGGCCCATGACAGCACGAGCAGGGCCACGGCCATGAGGAACAAACTGAAGATTCGTTCCGGATGGCTTGTCATCAGGATGAAGAATGTGACCGCCAAAAGAACGACGCTGACCAGGAGCTGTTGCAGCGTGAATTGCGGGCGTCGACGCAGCCCGTCGTACCCCGAGATGAAACGTGCCAGCCCAAAAACGATCGAGAGGACCCCGATCACCACGGCCGTTCCGCCGATAAACAGAAAGAGCATCTTTCCCACGCTTCAACCCTCCCATCGCTCAGGCCATGAGTCGATAAACCGCCACGCCCGTCCCGCCGACCCCGGCCGCGGCCAGCAGCCGGAGCCGGTTGGTGTAGTATCCCTTGGTGGCCTCATCGGCACGGATGTAGGCCGAAACGACCCCCAGACAAACGAGGACAAACGCCAGGCTTCCTCCGAGCGCCATCATTCGGTGCCGGACCGCCTCTCGCTCATAGGCATGGACGATACTCTCTCGGCGTTTGCCCGACGTGTCGGCGGTCATCTCGGCCACATAGAGCGTGCCGTAATCCTTGATGATCGGCGTGTAGTTCGTCTTCCGGATGAGCGACCGGATTAATTGTTCCGAGGGCTTCCAGTTCGAGGGAACCTCGGGGGCCAGCCACGAAGAAACCTCTTCTCGGAGATGGCGGATCGCGTCGGCCTCGGCCCGCTCCTTCGTGGCCATCATCTGGCTGGAGATCGTGCGGGTCGTGGGGGAGGCTTCGGCCTTCTTCTCGGCCCATTCCGCGTCCACCGTCTTCTCGGGGAGCGAGGCCCGAATCCGCTTCGGCGAATAACCCCGATACGGACGAGGCGATTCCACGAGCCCGCGATAATGGGGGCGGTCGTCGTTGATGCTTCGCAGGAAGTAGGTCGCCAACATCACCAGGACGATCAGCAGGACGAGGCGTTTCATGGAATTTCATCCTTCGGCTCGGGGCATCACGCTAAGCCATTCGCCGATGCGACGCGTTTATTGTTGGTATTGCCACGCTCAGGCCGCGTAACGCTTGCCTCGTCGTTTCCGTTCCGCCTGGATGAATCGGCTATACTCGGCAGCCTGTTCGCTCCAGGGGCTGACGAGCTGAATCGTCATCGCCATCAACGTCGCCGCCACGATCCCATCGGGCCGATGGTAGGGCCAAAGGGGGGTCATGAGCATGGCCAGGAAGGCGGTATAAAGCACCGGCTTGAATCGGAATCGGCGAGGGCGATCCCGCGCGGTCAGTCCGGCCCAGCTTTGGGCGATCAAGAACATGAGGGCGAAATAAACGGCGAAAGCGAAGAAGTGCCGCCGAGGGATGTCGACGAGGTTGACGGGCTGGAAGCTCCAGTTCAGCCAGAGCGCGGCCAGCGCCACGAGGAGCCCGGTCGCCAGCGCCATCAACCGTCGACCTCGCTTATCCAGTGATGGGGATCGATACTCGGCGAACTTGTTCGCCCCCAGGGCCGCCCAGACGCCGATCAGGCTGAGCCCGAAGAGGAATGCAATCTGATTCGGATCTCGCGACGGGTCGATTTCCAGGAGGGCCGACGCGGGGATCATGAAAAGCGCCAGGAGCGGAGCGGCCAGGAGCATGGACGTCGTGAGCTCGGCGATCCGGAGCCGGGTTGTCGGAGTCGGCGGCGGTTCCACGATTCGCTGGCTCGGCACGTCGGCGACCGGCGAGGGAGACGTGGCCGGCCAGGTCCATCGCGGTTGACGGTTGGCCGCGACGGGACGACGCCGGTCCGCCTGCACGCTTCGCCCTCGGAAATCGATCGGCCGGTTGAGTGCTCGCCAGTTGGCTTGGACCCGTTCTTGAACGGTTGGTTTGCGGCGAGGCGGCACCGTGTCGGGGCCGATGTAGAAGACCGGCTCCTCGTCGCCGATCCGCAATACGTCTTCGTCCTGCCGTCGGCCATTCTCGATCGGCCGGTCCTTCGACGGATCGCCCTTGGCCTGCGCGGCCTCTCGCTCGGCTCGATTACGGAACGCCTGGGCCAGGTTTGCCAGCCGCCAGGGAGAGGTGGGGGCCGGTTCCGGCTTTCCCTCGCCGATGATCCGAATTTCGGGCTGTCGCGGAGCATCTTCGGCCGGGAGCATCTCGACGACGTCCCGGGGCCGATGGTTGGGGTCCTTGGCCAGCGCCTTGGCGACGATCGCCCGGTAGGGTTCGGGAATCATCGAGACATCGGGCCGGGATGTCAGATGCTTCATCAACACTTCGCTGACGGTTTCCCCTTCAAATGGGACGCGGCCGGTAAGCATTTCATACAGCACGACGCCCATCGCGTAGATGTCGATCGGCTTGTGATATTTGCCCGAGCCGATCTCGGGGGCCATGTAGTGGCAGGTGCCGATACTCTCGGAATGGCCGCTCCCCGCGGCGCCGCTGATCAACTTGGCGAGGCCGTAATCGCCGATCTTGACGACCCCTTCCTCCATGAAAAGGTTGGCCGGCTTGAGATCTCGGTGGACGATCCCGTGATCGTGCAGGTAGGCGACGCCGTCGATGA
>CALKTZ010000005.1 GCA_937997355.1 uncultured Planctomycetales bacterium
GCCGGCCGAGGATCACGGTCCTCATGGCCACCGACGACGAGCCGACCCTGCAAGATGCCCGGCCGGAATTTCGCGATTCCCTCCCGGCTCGGTTGAAGCGACTCACTCGATCGGAGACGGTTGCTTACCTGGCGGGCAAGCTGCGGGGGGCCGGACGGAATGAAAACGACGAGGTCTTCACCCCTCGGGCATTGACGAGGCTTCACGCGGCGAGCGAGGGAATCCCTCGGACCATCGATCGGCTCGCGCTCCTGGCCCTGATGTCTGGAGCGGCCCGGGGCCTGGAGATGATCACGCCGGAGATCGTCGAGGAACACCGCGACGAACCGTTTTTGCGTTGAATTTCGCGTCAGGGCTTGGCTTTGGCTTCGCCGGTTTTTCCCTTTTCCAGTCGCTCCAACTCGGCGATGGCCAGCTGATATTCGTGAAGTTCGGAATTGCCATTCTCCTTGACCCATTGGAAATGGGCTTTTGCCTCATCCGGCAGTTTCTTGAACAAACGATCCATCCCGACATAGGTATGAGCGGCGGTCAGATACTCATTGGTATGATTCGGGTCGAAGAGCGGCCCCTCCTCGATGTCACCTCGGAGATAACGGATGAAAGGATCATGCCAGTCGTCCAATACATCTTTTTTCCCCTTGGCCAGATAATCGTCGAGGAACTTTCGGGCCTCCTCGGCCTTGCCCGATCGCCGCGCCGCCAGATGCCCGAGGATGGTGGCGAAGGTGGCATAGCGAGTTTGCCATCCGATCTGGTGCAGGAATTCCTTCGTGCTGGAGATGACGTCGTCGTCACGTTGAACCATCCAGTACGCAATGGTTCGGTAAAATTGCAACACGGGATCATCCGAACCGATCTTGATGGCCTCGGAGTAGTCCGCGATCGCCTTGTCGTACTTCTTCCTGGCTTTCCAGGCATGGGCACGGCCGGAATACGCGTTTGCCTTGTTGGGATCGAGTTTGATGGCCTCGGAGTAGTCGTCGATGGCCTTGTCGTAATCTTTTTTCCTGATCCATGCACTGGCTCGGTTGCAATAGGACCCCGAATCTTTGGGATCGAGTTTGATGGCCTCGGAGTAGTCGTCGATGGCCTTGTTGTACGCTTCCTTGGCACTCCAGACCCAGGCCCGGTTGGCAAAGGCGTCCGCGTTGTTGGGATCGATCTTGATGGCCTCGGAAAGGTCGTCGATGGCCTTGTCGTAGGCACCCTTTTCAACCAGGGCGCGGCCGCGTAAAACATAGGCCGTGGTGAGTTTGGGGTCGATCTTGATGGCCTCGGAAAGGTCGATGGACTTGTCGTACTCCTGCTTGGCTTTCCAGGCATAGCCCCGATTGTAGTAGAGATTGGGATTCTTCGGATCGATCTTGATGGCCTCGGTATAGTCGTCGATGGCCCTGTCATACTCCTGCTTGAGATTCCAGGTATAGGCACGGCTGAAGTAGGATTTTATGTTGTTGGGATCGATCTTGATGGATTCCGTATAGTCCGCGATCGCCCTGTCATACTCCTGCTTCTCATACCAGGCTCTGCCTCGGTTGTAATACGTGCTGGGATTCTTCGGATCGATCTTGATGGCCTCGGAATAATCGTCGATGGCCTTGCTGTACTCTTTCTTGAGAGTCCACGTATAAGCACGGCTGTAGTATGCCTCTGCATCGTCGGGATCGAGTTTGATGGCCTCGGAGTAGTCGGCGACGGCCTTGTCGTACTCCTCCTTGGCACTCCAGACCCAGGCCCGGCTGGAAAAGGCGTCCGCGTCGTTGGGGTCGAGCTTGATGGCCTCGGAGTAGTCGGCGACGGCCTTGTCATACTCTTTCTTGAGGGTCCAGGCATAGCCTCGGCATTGGTAGGCGTGGGAGTCGGTCGGGTCGAGCTGGATATCCTCGGTGGCCTCGGCGATGACCTTGTCGGGGTCTTGATCGGGGTCCTCGTCCCGCGCCTGGAAGGCCAGGGAAACCGTCGACATGGCGACGATCAGGATTCCGGCGAGGACCAGCGAGGCTCGGCGCATGGTTGCCGCTCCGTTCGATCAGCGAAGTGGAGGGGAAGGATCAGGACAAGCTTCCCGGAGATTTCTTGATCCGAGATTTCTTATATTACTACGAAATTCGACCATGGCGAGGAAGTGCATGATGGAATCATCGCACAATCCATGCGGGCATTTCTTGCCGTCCCCGGTTTTCTCGATCGACCGTGCCATCCGGGGATAATCGGGGATTGGGAAGTCGCCGGGGAACTTCGCGGCGAGCCTTCACAAACCGGATGGGATGGAATTTCAAGGCTTGGCATCGGTCGCGCCGGTTTTTTCCAGTCGATCCAATTCGGCAAGGGAGAGCGCGTACTCGATCAGGCTCGGCTTCCCGTGTTCTCGCACCCATCGGAAATGGGTCTTCGCAGCATCCGGGCGTTTCTTCAGGAGCTTATCGATCCCGAGATAGGTGTGCGATTCGGCCCGCTTGTCGTCGTCCGTCGATGCGGCGAGGAGTGCCTCCTCGTCGATTTCTCCTCGGAGATAACGGACCACGGGCAATGGCCATGCGGTCTTGTGCGCCTTGGCCTGATAGTCGTCGAGGAACTTTCGGGCCTCCTCCACCTTGCCCGATCGCCGCGCCGACAGATGCCCGAGGATTGCCGCGTAAGGAGCCTGGAGGGTGCCCCATCCTCCGTCCTCCAACACCCTGTTCATCCCGGCGATCGCGTCGCCGTCGCGGAGGAGGAGCCAGTAGGCGACGCCCCGGTTGAAGTGGAGCTCCGGACTGCGGGGATCGAGCTTGATCGCCTCGTCGTAATCGGCGACGGCCTTATCATATTCCTTCTTGATTTTCCAAAGGACCGCCCGATTGGCGTATGCCACGGGATTCCGCGGATCGAGTTTGATGGCCTCGGAAAAGTCGGCGATGGCCCTGTCATGCTGCTTCGTGCGTCTCAATGCGTAGCCGCGGCCATGATAAGAAGAGGCATCCCTGGGGTTGAGCTTGATTGCTTCGGTATAGTCGGCGATGGCCTTGTCGAATTCCTGCTTCTGATTCCAGGTGATGGCGCGGTCGTAATAGGCCCTGGCCGTCTTCGGATTCAGCCGGATGGCCTCGGAGAAATCGGCGATGGCCTTGTCGAGATCCCCTTTACTTCCCCAGGCGGTGCCGCGGCCGACAAAAGCCGAAGTGTTCCGGGGATCGAGCTTGATGGCTTCGGAATAATCCGCGATCGCCTTATCATTCTCCCGCATCATGGACCAGGTGCCGCCTCGCCCCAGGTATGCCGTGGCGGATCCGGGATTGAGCTTGATCGCCTCGGAGAAGTCGGCGACGGCCTGATCGAATTGTCCCCGGGAGAACCGGGCGATGGCTCGACCATGGAAGCCATCGGGCGCCTTGGGCTCGAGTTTGATGACTTCGGAGAAGTCTTGAATCGCCTTGTCGAATTCCCCGTTGCGTTGCCAGGCGAGGGCTCGGTTGTAATAGGCACGAACGTCCTTGGGATCGATTCGGATGGCCTCGGAGAAATCGGCGATCGCCTCGTGATGTTTACCTTGAATCAACCGGGCATAACCGCGACCGACGTAAGCCGTCGCGAATTTGGGGTCGAGATTGATCACTTCGGAATAATCCGCGATCGCCTTGTCGATCTCCGCTTTGGCAAACCGGGCATAGCCGCGATTGTAGAGGGCAAGGATGCTCTTGGGATCGAGCTTGAGGGCCTCGTCGAGGTCTGCGATCGCCTTGTCGAATTCCCCTTTGCGTTCCCATGCGCCGCCGCGTTCAATGTATGCGGCAACATCCTTGGGATTGAACTTGATGGCCTCGGTGTAGTCGGCGATGATCTTGTCATCGTCCGGGGCCGGTTCCTGGGCACGGAATGCTGTGGAAATTGTCGACGCGATCAGGACAAACACCCAGGTGAGGATTCGCGAGGTTCGGCGCATCGTTGCCGCTCCGTTGATTCAGCGCGGAGATCAAGCATTTCAGATATTTCTTGATCCGAGACGCGGATCATTCTGCGAAATTTAATGATGTCGTGGAAGTCCGCGATGCTTCGTTCAGTCGATGGCCTGATCGGGCTCCCCCGCTCGACGAGCGGAACGCGGGGTGGAATCTTTTGCCGGATTCGTGCTAGCATGAAGAACTTGATTGGCCCCGGGAAGCCTGGCGAGTTTCCCCATTTTTTCGCCGTCACCCCGAATCGATATCTCCCATGACGCAGGTTCCCATCGACTTACGAAATCCCTACAAGGCCGCGTTCCTGGCCTGGCTGATTCCGGGGCTCGGGCATTATTACCAGGGGCGCACGCGCAAGGCGGTCCTCTACGCGCTCTGCATCTTCGGGCTCTACTTCCTCGGCTTCTCCATGGGAGACGGGAAGATCGTCTACTGGCGGTGGGTCAACCCGATCAACTTCCCCGAAAAGTTCTGCATCTATTACATCGGGCAGTTCTTCATGGGGCTGACCACCCTCCCCGCGCTGATCCAGGCGACCCTGACGGAGTGGGGGATGAACCCCATCCTGTGGGGCTACCTGGCCGAGCCGTCGCAGAACGTGCTCAACGGGCTGTATCCGCGGCTGGGGAAGTGGGTTGAGATCGGGACCATTTATACGACGGTCGCCGGCCTGCTGAACATCCTGGCGATCTACGACGCCCTCGAAGGCCCCGCCTATCACGAGGTGGAGGAGTCCGAATCCTCCGCGGAAGCGGGCGAATTCGTCGCCGCCTTGCCGGCCGGATTCGTCGCGCGGAACCAGTCAACGGAAGGCTCGGCATCATGAACGTCTACTGGGCCATCCTCCCCCTGGTGATCGCCATCAGCCTGGTCTATGCCGCATCTCGCCATGAATCATGGTCGAGGATCTTCCAGCACGCCTTCCGGCTGAGCCTGTGGATCACCGGGATTCTCGTCGCCACCACGGCGGTCCTGCTGATGATCAACAGCAAGGTCTGAGGCCGCGTCGGCCGGGGCGTTTCCGGGGGCCGTTGCGCAGGCGTCCGCGATTCCCTCGGCGTCATCGGCGATCATCTCGGTTCGCCTCCCCAATGTCCGCCACAAGGCGGCGACGCCGATTCCCTGGAACACGAACAGGGGCAGGAACTGGATCGCCTGCCAAGGAAGCGGGAGGGCCTTGAGCCGCTCGCCGAACCGCGACGACACGAGGTTGCGGCAGAAGCGATCGCCGGGCCACCCTTGCGGGAGCGGCTGCCCCAACCACACGGGGGCGACGATCTCCCGGAACGGGTCGAGGATCGTGTGGGGGATGCGTCCCCCCACTCCGAGGAACATCGAGTTCAGCACGAACCCGGCCGCCGTGAGGGCGATCGCGATCAATCCCCATGCGTGCGAGCCGCGGTCTGTACTTCGAGTGGGGAGGGCTTGGCTTTGGAATCCATTCCTCGACTGTAACGTTCTTCCGCCCCCCTCGTGGAGGGGGGCCACGGGGGGAGTCTCCGGGCACAGGGCAACGACTGAAACTCCCCCCTCGATCCCCCCTCCGAGAGGGGGGAGGGACGTTTCGTTCGGTCGAGAGACTTTTGCCCGATCCCCTCCACGGCCGATCGTCAGGGCTCCCGAAGTCACACTTTTGGCGTCGTCCGGGAAGGGGGACAGACACGCCACTTTGCTCCGAGCCGGTCCCCGTTTCCGCTCCGGCTCGTTGATGTTTCCCGCTAGCAGGGATGCGATCGGGATCATCGCGAAAGGGATCAGGGGAAGGAGCAGCCGGGGGCCGGTCGACCAGCCGCCGGTCCATTCGGGATAGCTCAGATTGACCAGGAAGACCGCCGCGCAGACGGTCCCGGAAATCCAGGCGTCGGTCCATCGCCGTTGGCCGATCATCCGGATCCAGCCGGGGAAGGCGAGCACCAGGATCGGTGCATAAAACAAAAGCCCGCGGTGCATTCCCACCAGCAAGGGGCCGGTGAGCTTCCAGTTGGGTCGCAAGAGGCCGAGCGGATTCTCCTGGTTGTGGACCTGGGCGAATTGCTTGGTGGCGTGATGGAAATAGCCCATTTCGAAAGGAGACCCGAAGGCGAGCTGATTATAGACGAGCAGCCCCATCGTCGGGACCAATGCGCCGACGATGAACGCACTGAGGTCCTTGGCGGGGCGTTTCCTCAGGAGGCAGAGCGCCACGAGGTCGAGCCCCAGGATCGCCGAGACGGGCCCGACCTGAAGCTCGATTGCCGAGGCGTAGGCGGCCAGGAACCCCGAGCCGACCATCGGCCACGAGAGCCGGTTCGCGGAAGGCTTTCGGTTGCGAATCAGGATGAACGACCAGAGCAGGGCCAGGGCCGAGAGCTGGTGCCCGTAGGCGAGGGTCGCGTAGACGTACGCGGGGGTCGCCAATCCGTAAGCCAGGCCCACCAGCAACGCCAATCGCGGCCGGCAGCCCAGGTCGGTCGCCAGCCCGACGAGGAGGACGGCCGTGAAGGCGGTCGCCACCCCCGAGGTGCCGAGCGTCACCCAGTAGTCGGCGTCCCAGAGGGCCAGGGCCTCGGGGGTTTTGAGGGGATGGTCGGGGAGCCCCAGGGTGAACTTCGCCAGGGCGTAGGGGATCGTCGCCAGATAGGAGAAGCCGGGGAGCTTGTCCAGGTAATAGTGGCCGTGGAAGATCGCGATGTCGCCGGTCTGGTTCTCCAGGCCGTCGAGCTGCAACGTCCCCCGATCAACCAGCGCGTAGGTGAGCATCAGCCGGGTGGCGGTGTTCCAGTCTCTCGCCTGCCAGAAGAAGGCATAGCTGGCCAGCAGCAGGAGGAAGACCCCCCACCGGGTCCGTCGGAGGTTCGTTGTCACGCTTCGGCTACTCCGGTCTCCGTCTCCGTCGTCGCGACGGCGGCCCACGGTCGAGTCACTCGATCCCAGACCGCCGAGCATAAGACCGCGACCAGCAGGCAGGAAACCCCCTGGATCGGAAGCAGGTAGCGGTCCCAGGCCATCGGGATGTAAATCGTCACGACCCCGAAGGTCACGAGTCCCCACGCCAGGACCGCCCAACCGGCGGGAATCTCCCCCTCGCGATGCTGTCGGAGACCCAGGAGGAAGGTTGCGACGAATCCGGCGACGACCAGCGGCCCCCACGCCGAGGCCCCCCAGTCCTGCGACCAGGCATAGCGCTCCTCCGACGTCTTCTCGGCACTCGACCATCCGTGTTTCCCGAGCGGGCCGAACCGCCCGAATCCCTGGACGGCGACGACCTTGATCTTCTCGACCGTCGAGATCAGGGCGTTGTGCGGGAACTGTTCCTGCTGCCCCTCGGAGAGTTCCGTCCGATGTTTCATCTGGAACCGGAATCGCTCCCAGGGGTTCATGCGCTCCAGCGCGGCCATGTCGTCCGGGAGCTTGACCGAGGTGTGGATTCGCATGAACGGATTCAAGGCGACGAAGACGGCGAAGGCCAAAATAGCGGCCATCCCGGTTCCAGCGATGAGCGAAACCTTGACGGGGAGCCCGGTTCCCCGGATGGCCAATCCCAGGATGCACCAGGCCCCGAGGGTCATGAGCGCGAGCAAGCCGTTGAACTTGCAGAGGAGTGCCAGCCCGGCGAACACCCCCGCCAGGACGATCATCATCCACGAGGTGGGAGACATCCAGCGTCCCCGGAGGAACCAGAGCCAGGCCGCGAGGCCGGCCGCCAGCGAGGCGAGGATGAATGCCTCGCAGGGGACATCCGACATCGCGCGGCGGGCATGCAGGCCGTAGAGTGGGTTGATCATCAAGAGGAAGAAGGCGATCCAGCCGGTCCGGCGATCCCCGGCCAGGGAGCCGATCGCATAGAGGGCCAGGCAGCCCAGCGCCCCCAGCAAGGCCGAGGGGACGCGAGCGACCATCAGCATCTCGGGGGAACCGAATTTCCGGTTGATATCCTTGTACCAGAGGATCGCCGAGTTCGGCCCGAGCAGGGGGAACCGTCCCGCGTGGAGCGAGAGGCCGATGAGGTACTTCGG
>CALKTZ010000006.1 GCA_937997355.1 uncultured Planctomycetales bacterium
AGTTCATTTCGGTCCGGGCGGCGGGATCGTCGTGGACGTAGCGGTATCCTTGCCCGTAGCCCGCCTCCTTCAACAAGGAGGTGACGGCGTTTCGGAGGTGGAGGGGGACCGGTTCCCGGGCGGTCGCGGCGGCATCCTGGGCGGCGGCGTGATAACCGCGCTTCACGGCATTGGATTTGGGGGCGTTCGCCAGATAGATCGTCGCCTGGGTGAGCGGGTAGAGCCCTTCCGGGAACCCGATCAGGTGGACTACCTGCGCGGCGGCATTCGCCTGGACGAGAGCCTGGGGATCGGCGAGCCCGATGTCCTCGGACGCCAGGATGCAGAGCCGTCGCGCGATGAAGAGGGGATCGGCACCCCCTTCGATCAGGCGGGCCAGCCAGTAGACGGCGGCGTTGGCGTCCGAGTTTCGGAGCGATTTGATCAGCGCGGAGGCCAGGTTGTAATGATCTTCCCCCTGCTTGTCGTAGGCATAGCGCGCCCGTCCCAGCGCCTCGACGACGGCGGCCTCGGTGATTAGGCGATCCTGATTCGGTTCGGGGACCGTCGAAACGACGGCTTCTTCCAGGGTGGTGAGGGCGACTCGGGCGTCTCCCCCCGCCCACGCGGCCAGCTTCTCCAGGGTTTCGGGCTCGACCCGAGGCCGGAGGGGGGCGAGCCCGCGATCCGGGTCGTCGAGCGCCCGGCGCAAGATGGCGGCGATCTCCTCGGTTCCCAGCGGCTGGATCACCGCGACCCGGCAACGCGACAGGAGAGGCGCGGTCACTTCGAACGAGGGGTTCTCGGTCGTCGCCCCGATCAGGGTGACGGTCCCGTCCTCGACGGCCGGCAGCAGGGCGTCTTGCTGGGCCTTGTTGAACCGATGGATCTCGTCGATGAACAGGACCGTGCGAATCCCTCGCTTTTTCGTCTTGCGGGCTTCCTCGATCGCCTGGCGGACTTCCCGAATCCCCGACAGGACCGCCGAGATCGCCACGAACTGGTAGCCTTCGCGAGACGCGAGCAAGCGGGCCAGCGTCGTCTTGCCGGTCCCGGGGGGCCCCCAGAGGATCAGGGACGGGAGCTTGCCTCCTTGCCGAAGGGCCTTGCCCAGCAGCGTAGCTTCCCCGATCAGTTGCTCCTGGCCGATGTATTCGTCCAGTCCCCTGGGACGCATCCGCTCGGCGAGCGGGGCGTCCTCGCGGGCCTCGGTGCGAGAGGCGTCGAGGTCCGGCTCGGGTTCATCGAACCAGTTGGCCATCGATTCCCGAGCCATGGAGTTTCTCCTTTTTCGTCGTGAAGCGGTTTTTCGCTGATTCGGTAGGCATTGGAGTGCCTTATCGAATACATGATCGCTTGAATGCGCAAAAGACATCCCCCCTCTCGGAGGGGGGATACAGGGGGGAGTTCTTCGATGTAAGGCCCTCGCCGGACACCCCCCCGTGGCCCCCCTCCGAGAGGGGGGCGGATGATTCTTGAAGACGTTCGATCGTGGTTTTCGACAGCGAAACTCGCGCCGAGACAGAGTCCTCCAATCCAGCCGATCTTAACGGAGTTCCCGGTTCCTGCCAGCCCAGCAGGCGAGGCTTGCCTGGAATTTGGTATGCTGGAGCGGTTCTCACCTGGATTGCGCACGGCCGCGTTCCGTTCGGCGCGGGTCTCCCGACCCCGCTGAAACGCCCGACCGAAGGTCTCCCGATCTTCGCGATGGCGCGGGCTCGCGAAAAATGGGACAGGCACGGCGCTTCGCTTCGAGCCAGTCCCGTTATCGCTTCGGCCTCAGTCTGGTGAAGCCGCGGCGGAAGGCGCCGAAAGCACCCGGTTGCGGCGCAACAATCCTCGACTCTCGGAGCCTCTCATGGATCGGGAAGCACGGTCGCTCGCAGTTGCCTGGGGAGTCGCGGCCCTGTTGCTTTGCGGGATTGCTCCCCCCGCCGTCGAGGCGGCCCAGCCTCGATCGAGCCTCGGGCGGGTGATCGTGCGGTGGCTCGGCCAGGACGGGCAAGACTTCGTCGGGCCGAACAACCGCCTGGAGCCGAGCGACGTCCAGGATATCCACCTGCAATTGACCGGGCTCGACCCGGCCCGCGAGATCGACTTCGTCGACGTGACGGGGCAGGGGGGAGATCAGTGGCATTTCAACCAACAATCCTTCGCCTGGAAGGCCGCGCTCAAGCGCACCCGGGGGGCCAGGCTCGCCGACCTCTTCATCGAGCCCGCGCGGGTCGAGTCGGGGCGGACCTTTCAGATCGTCGTTCGGTATCAGGACGGCCGGACCCAGGAAGCCTCGTTCCGAGGGGGAGTCGCGAGCCCCCGCGTGCGAATGCCGGAGGCAAAGCTGGCGGCGCGTTGGGTCGGGCAGGATGGCAGCGACTGGGCCTCCACCGGCCCCAGCGTCGGCCCCGACGGGCTCCAGGACGTTCGCCTTCAGGTGAGCGGGATTTCGGCCAAGGTTGCCGTCCGTACGCTGCTGATCGAAGACAATGCCGGAACCCGCTGGGAGTTCGGCGTGAATCCCCAGGCCCACCACAACGCGGAGCTTGTCCTCGATACCAAGAAACCATCCGAAGGCAACCTCTACTTCCAGCCCACCCAGGATATGGAGGGGAGGAAGCTGAAACTGTCGATTCAATATGTGAATGAGACAGTTGATTCTTGTGTGTTGTCCGCGGCCGGATGCCGGCCGGACCTGGCGACGCCTTCGGCGCCGATGCCCGCGATCGAGGAGGGGAGCCTCGGAGTGAAATGGCTCGGTCAGGAGGCCCAGACTCCGGCGGGGCCGGGCGCGGTCCATCTCAGGCTGGGCGGGCTCGCCAGGGACCGGCAGATTGTCGCGGCCGTTCTCACCGACTCGGTCCAGGGTTCCTGGGTATTCCACGCTAATCAGGCGGCGGCGCAGACGATTCATGCGGACGATTTTTCCGAGCCGCTGGCGGTCCAGGCCGGCGGGGAGGCCGGCGCCTCGGCCGACGTTTATTTCGCCCCCTATCGCGACGAGGCCGGGGCGAACCTCACGCTCCGGCTGGTCCTCGACGACGGGAGCATGCGCGTGGCCCGATTCGCGGGGAATCCTTGCGACCCGGGGAAGCGGATTCCCCGTCCGTCCGGCCCTCGCGTCGAGGTCAAGCCGGGAGACGACCTCCAGGAGATTGCGAATCGGGCGGGGACCGTGGCCCTGGGGCCGGGGGTCCATCGCCTCAGTCGGCCGCTGGTCCTGGAAAACCCGGTCACGATCACGTCGGACGGAGAGGCGACGTTGCTCTTCTCTCAAGGCCCCCAGGATGCCCCCTGGACCACGGCGATCAAGGTCCACCGGGGACACACCACGCTCGATCACTTCAAGGTCCGTTTCGAAGGCCCGATCCGCTGGAAGGATGAGATCGTTTACGGCCCCGCCGTGATCGGGGCGACCGACAATTTCGACGTGGGCCACAGCGAGCCGAAATTCAACCTCACGTTCACCCGGCTCGATCTGGAAATTCCCCCCGCCGAAAACCCTCAAGGATGGATCGAGGCGGTCCGCCTGATGAGGCTCCGCAACGCGCGCAGCGGGTTCATCGCGGGGAATACCTTGCGCGGCGGGCCGATCGAGTTCTTCGACGGACCCTGGAGGATCGAGAATAACCGATCGTACGGGACGGTCCCGGGCACCGTGTCGTCTTGCATCTTCGCCGGGCACCTGACGCACGACCTGATCCTGAAAGGGAACTGGGCCGAGAGCCCCCCGCCGTGCGGGAAGACCTGGCGGTTCCTGGTCCTGACGGTGAAGGGGACCGGCGACCTGATCGCCGGGAACACGATCAAGGGGATCGGCCCTCGCGACGACGACACCATCCCCTGGGCCAACTCCCCCGAGACCATGCTCACCGAAGCCTATCAGGTTACGTATGAAGGGATCGTGAGGGGGCTCTCGCAGGATCGACGCGTGTTGCGGATCGGCCAGCCCCAGGGATACCCCGCGCAGACCGGTTCCATGGTGGCGATCCTCGACGGACCGGGGGCCGGAACGGCGAAGAAGATCGCCCAGGCGATCGATCCCGCCACCTACTTGCTGGATGAGCCGATCCCCGCCGAGACCCGGCATGTCTCGATCGCGCGCGGGTTCGTGAATGAGACGTTCGAACGCAACACGATCGACACGCGAGGAGGGATGCGCGCGTTGAACTTCCTCTTCGCTGGGAATCATTACGGGACCCGGCTGATCAAGAACCACTCGCTCGGCGCGCAGGACGCCTTCCGGCTCGTGGCCTGCGCGACCGAATCGCCGAGGATCTGGGGATGGTCGCACGCCCCGTTCTTCGGCTGCACGATCGCCGACAACATCTTCGAAGATTCCGCGCGCGGGGGGATCGTGGGGGTGGAGCACGACCCGAAGTCGATGAAGACGACTCGCGGGCGGGTCTACATGAGCGGCCGGGTCGATCGGAATCTGTTCCGGTGGTCGGCGCCGTTCTATGCGCGGTTTGAGCGTTCGCGCACCAGGGGGCTACCGGTCGGCCTGACGATCGGGATTCAACCGACGCTCGACCCCCACGAGCTTCGGATCGACGCCACGGGGAACAAGGTGGAAGTGCCGTCGGGCTCGCCGTTGGCGCCGATCCTGTCGATCCCCGCCGCCGAATTCAACGGCCGGCGGATCGTCGAGGGCAAATTCCGCCTTCCCGGCGACCCCACTCTGGAAGGTGCAAATTCCCCGGCCCGCTCGACCGATGCGTCGAGATCCAACCTTCCCCGATGAAGCCCGCCACGTCGACCATTCGCGAAAACGGACAAGCTCGGCGACTGCCTGGGCTCGCCGGTCATTTCGTTTTTTTGCTAACTCGCCTCGCCTCAAGCAGTTCGCGATTTCTTTCAAAAAACCCTGAAGGACAGTTGGAGAAAAGCCGATAACTGACCTGGTACTCTTTGTCTTCACCTAGTAAAAGGGGCTCAACGCGGTGAACGCGAACCCCTGCGTAATCTGTACCGGCTCGGCGGAAAGGTCGGGTCGATCGATGGATCCACACGGGAGCGTTGCGCTTCTCCGGGTATTGCCGGATCGGCCACTGTGTCGAACCGACGGGGACGGGATTTCAACCGGCCCCGAAGGTTTGATCTCGGACCGGCTCGGCGAGACACGGCGCGCCAAGAGGGTGCGTCGTGGGGCCTTGAACGTGACGATCCTCGCCCGAGGAAGAGCCGGGACTTCGTTCCGGCGTGCGAAACCTCCCATCGATTTGCTCCCCCTTCTTTTGGCCGACCGACCCGCACCAACGGG
>CALKTZ010000007.1 GCA_937997355.1 uncultured Planctomycetales bacterium
AGCGTCGAGGGGCAAATCGCGAACATGACCGAGGAGCTTGCGCTTGCACAAACGGATCAGCCATTCGGTCAACCCAGGGGGACCAGGGTCGTCATGCGATTCGACCCCGACGTCAAGCTCGGCTATCCCCACTGGTATCGGCGTGATGTCTTCGGCTCGAATCGAAGCGCGGCGATCGACGTCCTTCGCCTGAAAGTACTGGACACGAACTGAAATGGCTTCGTTCGCGGATTATCAGAATGAGATCTACTTCGGGGGGCTCCAGGGGGTCGTTCCGAAGCTGCCGATCGACATGGCTACGCTCGAAGCGAAGGCGATCGCGGCCTGGCCGGAGACCATCGTCTCGTATGTGCAAGGGGGCTGCGGCGACGAGCGCACTCAGAACCTCAATGCTCGAGCCTTCGAACGATGGGGCATCATCCCACGGATGATGGTCGATTGCTCCACGCGCGATCTGTCGATCAATCTCTTCGGCATGACGCTGCCGACCCCCATCTTCATGGCCCCCATCGGCATCCTCGGGATCTGCTCCCAGGACGGACACGGCGACCTGGCCACGGCGCGGGCCGCCGCCAAGACCGGGGTGCCGCTGGTGGCGTCGACGCTCACCGCCGATCCGATCGAATCGCTCGCCCCGGAGTTCGGCGAGACCCCTGGGTTCTTCCAGCTTTATACGCCGAACGACAAGGAGGTCGCCGCGAGCCTGGTGCAACGGGCGGAGGCGGCCGGATTCAAGGCGATCATCGTCACGCTGGATACCTGGCTCGCGGGCTGGCGTCCGCGCGACCTTACTCGTTCCAGCTTCCCGCAGCTTCGCGGCTATTGCCTGTCCAATTATTTCACGGACCCCGTCTTCCGATCGCGGCTCGCCAAGCCGCCCGAGGAAGATCCGGCTTCGGCCATCCGGCATTGGGTGAAGATTTTCGGCTGGCCGATGACCTGGAAGGACCTCGCCTGGCTACGATCGCTGACGAAGCTGCCGCTGATCCTGAAAGGGATCTGTCATCCGGATGATGTTCGAAAGGCCGTCGACGGCGGTGCCGACGGCATCTATTGCTCGAATCACGGCGGGCGTCAGGCGAATAGCGGGATCGCCTGCCTCGACATGCTGCCGGCCGTCGCGAAAGCCGCCGGGGACATGCCGGTGCTCTTCGATTCGGGGGTCCGGAGCGGAACCGACATCATCAAGGCCCTGGCGCTCGGGGCATCGGCCGTCGGGATCGGCCGTCCCTATATCTGGGGCCTGGGACTCGCCGGGACGGAGGGGGTCGTCCACGTCCTGCGCTGCCTGCTCGCGGAAGCCGACCTGCTCATGGCGGTCGACGGCTATCCTATCCTCGCCTCGCTCCAATCGTCCGCTTTGATGCGGGTTTGATCGACCATGCGATTGAAGTTGAGCCGATGCGAAATCGGGACTGGCCCGACGCGAAGCGACGTGCCGTCCCATTTTTCGCGGACCTGTGCCGCCTCAAAGACCAAAGCGAAAACGGGACTGGCTCGACGGTACTCCGCTCGTGCCTGTCCCATTTTTCGCGGACCTGCGGATATGCCCAGCAGGGGAGACCGCCGCCGAACCGATCCGACCATCTCGCAACCAACCGATCAGGACTTGGGCCGGGCGTAAGACAGGGCCAGGAGCCCATAGGAGGTGACCAGATTCGGATCTCCTTCCATGAACCCGTCGGCCGGATTCACCCAGCTACCGTCCGAATTCTGACGCTTGGCGAGAGCCTCGATGAGGTCGGTCCGCCAGTTGTGTTCCTTGCCGCTGCTGTCCGCGAACTTCGGCTTGTCCATCAGCGCCATCGCCTTGGCGAACGTCTGGTAGTAGTAGTAAAGCCCGCGCTGACCGAGCCCCGGATTCTCATCCAGTGAATAGTGCTTCGCGATGTAATCGATGGCCGCCTTCACCCGAGGGTCGTCGGAATTCAAGCCGGCGTAGATCATGCTCTTGAGGCCGGCGTAGGTCATCCCCGCGTAGGAACGGAGCCCGCCGTCCACGTTCTTGCCGGCAACGCTCGTCCCGCCATTGGCGGCCGTGTAGATGAAGCCGCCGTCGTTCACCTTGTCGGCCCAGGGTTGGTCGTTGAACTCGCTCTTCAGGTTCTGGCACCGGGAGACGAACACGAGCGCCCGCTGGAGCGCGGGATCGTCGGCCGGTAGGCCGGAATCGCGGAGCGCCTCGATCATGAACGCGGTGTTGGAGAGGTCGGGGCGGCTGTTCTTGCCGCCGTAACCGGCCCCGCCGTAGAAGTCGCTCTCCTTCCCCTTCCCCTCGCTCTCATCCCATTGCATCGTGGTGAGGAAATTTCGCGATCCCTTGACGATCGCATCGAATCGGCCGTCTTTGTTGGCCTCGTGGAACGCCATGAGCGCGATGGACGTCGTGTAATTGGCGTGCGGAGCCTCCGAGAAGCCCCCCTTGGGGCCGATGAACTGTTCGAGATAGGTCAACGCCTTGGTGACCGCCGGATCGGCCGGCGTCACCCGTTTCGACCGCATGAGCGCCGTGATGACGAGGGCCGTGATCCCCGGTTCCTTGCGATCGGCCGACCATGTGCCGTCCGCGGCCTGACGCGGCTTCAAAAACGCGACGGCCTTCGTCACCAGATCCGCGGGGTCGCTCTCGAAAAAGGCATAGCTCGTGCCCGGCCTCGCCGCCAATCCGAGAACGCCCATGGCCTGGATGCCAGTCCCCAGAAATTGCCTCCGGGTGATCACACTCATCGTCGCAAGCTCCTTGTCTGTGAATCGGCCGGTGAAGATTACGTTCGCATACCGGCTTGAAACGAGACGAACAGATGCAAATCAGATACCCCAACTCACAGTTAGCGTAATTCATTTGTAATTTGAGAGTTAGATCGTCAGACAGAAAAATCCATACCCTCCTATCCGGACATTTTTTGGTCACCCGGCACTTTTCTCGCCTCCGGGCTACCAGGCACGGAGTCTCATCATAGAACCAAATCGATGCCGGGGAACGTGGTATTCTCCTCGGGGGTCAGTTTGAATGGGCCGAGCACCGCCTCCACCATCCCGAAAAACACCTCAATGTCTGCTCATTGCTCAAGACGCTGATTCATCTGGAGCAAGTGATCTTCGAGACTTCATTGCCCCTTCCCTCTCGCTCCCACGAATTTTTTTGACAGCACGGCTCACCAACATACTTGACATGGCTTCGGTCCGTAGGCTATTAATCCCAAACGCCAGTTATTGAGACTGAATCTCAGTTTCATTTAAAACACAAGCTAACTGGAGTTCGTCTTAGGCTCAATTGGGAACTTTTCGAAACTTACCGGGAATTGGGGGTGATGGCGCGTCGCCGTGGAGAGCATTCGATCGGTTGTGCCATCACCCCCAAAGATGAGTTTTGAATCCTTTGTCTGAATCGATCGCTCGGCTTCAAGGATTATATCCATCGACTCCGCAGGAACCCCATTGGACCGCGACGAAACGCCAAAGCTTTGATGACTGAGCGCGTCCAACGGCCTCCCTCCCTCGTTTCGGCCCCCGGAGACTCACCATGAATCGGCCGCAGTGCGTCTTGGATCGTTGCTTCGAGCTTTTCCGGGCGAATCGATTTGAAGATGCCCACGAGACCGCCTCGCTCGGCCTCGAACGCTTTCCCGAAGATGGAAAGCTTTGGCAGCTCAGGGGGATGATACGCCACAGGCTCCGCGACTTCGACGCCGCCGGGAATGACCTGGAGACCGCCAGCCTGCTGGTCCCGCTGGAGCCTTCGGCGCGTTGCGCCCTTGCGGATTGCCATGTCAAGGCGGGCGAGAAGACCCTGGCACGGGACCTCTACGTGCATCTGGCGGACGATCCGAAATGCCCCGTCGAGTTGCTCCCCGCGGTGGCTTCGGGGCTCGGAGCCCTCTCCGAATACCGGCCGGCGCTCGAAACCTGCCGCACCCTGGCCAGGCGCGATCCGGCCCGGCACGAGGCCCATTTCGGCATGGCGTATTACCTCCGGCGACTCGGCCATCCCATGGATTCGATCCTGATTCACGTCTCCAGGGCTCACGAACTATCGCCGGCCACGCCGCTCTATCGCATCACGCTGGCATCCTTGCTCGATCACTTCGGCCGCCGCGACGAGGCCCAGGAATTACTCCGCGACCTCGACCCCAAGGCGATCAATTGCGCCTGCTGCCTGAGACGCATCAGCTCGATCTTCCGTGGTTCCGAACAATAAAGCCCAGTCGCGGCACCAGCAGCCCCAACCGCGCTCATTCCCTGTTGTCGTCGGTCGCTCAAGCCGGGATAATGGAGCGGATTCTTCCGCCCGACCATCCATGCCCCGCAGAGCGAAACCGACGAACGCATGAGATCGCATCAACTTCATCGACGGGTTTCCGAAAGCCGCATCTCCGCTCGCGGCGAACGATCGACGCAACCCGTCTTTCAGATCGCAACGTTTTTTCTGATTGCGAGTTGCGTCGCAGGCATCCACCCGAACGCGAGGGGAGAAAATCCGGTCGTCTTCAGCCGTGACATTCTCCCGATCCTTTCGGAAAACTGCTTTCAATGCCACGGACCCGACCATAAATCCCGTGAAGCCGACTTGCGGCTCGACACCCAGGAAGGGGCCTTGCGCAAGGTCGATCCCGTGATCGTCGCGGGGCAGAGTGGCCAGAGCGAGTTGATCGAGCGAATCATCAGCCAGGATGTCGATGAGGTGATGCCGCCGCCGAAGTCGGGCAAGAAACTCACGCAGTCTCAGATCGATCTCCTGAAGCGTTGGATCGATCAGGGAGCCCCGTGGGGGAAACATTGGGCCTTCGAATCCCCGAAAGCGGCACTCCCGGAAACGATCCGGGACCAGAGCTGGCCCAGAAACCCGATCGATCAGTTCATCCTGGCCCGGCTCGAATCCGAAAATCTCGGCCCTTCCCCGGAGGCGTCGAAAGCGACCCTGATTCGGCGCGTCACGCTCGATCTGACGGGGCTGCCTCCGACGACCGCGGAGGTGGACGCCTTCCTCGCCGATCCCTCGCCTGGCGCCTATGAGGCCCTGGTCGACCGTCTCCTGGCATCACCCGCCTACGGCGAACGCATGGCGACCGACTGGCTCGACGGGGCGCGTTATGCCGACACCAACGGCTATCAAAACGACTTCGCCCGCACGATGTGGCCCTGGCGCGATTGGCTGATTCACGCATTCAATGATAATCAGCCCTTCGATCAATTCGTCATCGACCAGATCGCGGGAGATTTGCGCCCGGGCGCGACCCTCGCGCAGAAGGTCGCCACGGGCTTCAACCGCAACAATCGCACGGTCACCGAGGCGGGATCGATCGACGAGGAGTGGCGCGTCGAGAACGCGGTCGATCGCGTCGAAACCACCTCGATGGTCTTCATGGGATTGACGCTCGGCTGCGCCCGCTGCCACGACCACAAATACGACCCGATCTCCCAGCGCGAGTTCTATCAGTTCTACGGCTTCTTCAACAGCGTCAATGAGAAGGGGGTCTATACCGAGACCCGGGGCAATGTCCCCCCCCTGGTGAGGCTCTATCGACCCGGCGAGGAAGAGCGGTTGAAGCAGCTCGACGACGCCATCGCCAGGGCCGAGCAGGAGGAAAAGGCCCAGAAACCCGACCCCGCCAAGCCGAAGCAGGAAAAGGACAAGGGAGAGACACCGCTCCAGAAACTCCGCAAGGAAAAGGCCGAGTTCGAGAAGCAAATCCTCTCGACGATGGTGATGGAGGATTTGTCGACACCTCGCGAAACGTTCCTCCTCAAGCGGGGCCGTTATGAAATGCCGGACCAGAGCCAGAAGCTGGAGCCGGTAGTCCCGGCCTGTCTCCCGCCGATGCCGGCCGATGGTCCCAGGAATCGTCTCGGGCTCGCCAGGTGGCTCGTCGCCCCGGAGAACCCCCTCACCTCCCGCGTGGCCGTCAACCGGTTCTGGCAGCATCACTTCGGGGTCGGGCTCGTGAAGACCGCCGAGAATTTCGGGATTCAGAGCGAGTTGCCCTCTCACCCCGCGCTCCTTGATTGGCTGGCGGTTGAGTTCATCCGGTCGGGGTGGAACACCAAGGCGATGCACCGCCTGATCGTGACGAGCCAGACGTATCGGCAATCCTCGACCGCCTCACCCGCCCTGCTCCAGCGCGACCCGGAAAATCGCCTCCTGGCCCGAGGGCCGCACTTCCGGCTCAATGCCGAGGTTGTGCGCGACAATGCCCTGGCGATCGCCGGGCTCCTCGTCCAGAAGCTCGGCGGTCCTTCGATTCGCCCCTACCAACCCGAAGGACTCTGGGAAGAACTGGCCGGCGGCGCGGGCGAAGGCCCCTATGTTCAGGACAAGGGGGCGAGCCTCTATCGTCGAGGGCTGTACATCTACCGCAAGCGGACCGTGCCCCACCCGATCATGGCCACCTTCGACGCCCCGAGTCGCGAAATCTGTCAGGTCAAGCGCCCCCGGACCAACACCCCGCTCCAGGCTCTTGAGCTGCTCAATGACGTCACCTACGTCGAGGCCGCCCGGCAATTCGCGCAGCTCATGATCGACCAGGGGGGGCCGTCTCCCGAGACGCGGATCACCTACGCCTATCGACGCGCCCTGGCCAGGACTCCCACGGCACACGAATTGGAAATCCTCGGCAAGAGCCTGGAACGATACCGTCAGAATTACCAGTCCGATCCCGAGGCGGCACGCAAACTCATCCAGCATGGTGAGAGCCGAGTCGAAGCCAATCTCGACCCGGCCGAGTTGGCCGCCTATACGGCGGTCGCCGGCGTGATCCTGAATCTGGACGAGACGGTCACCCTCGAATAACTCGCCCTTTTCCAAGATAGAGGTTTGCCGTGAAATCCCTCGAACTGGCACAGAGGCTCAATCGCCGCCACTTCCTCTCAAGCTCGGGGATCGGGCTGGGTAGTCTGGCGCTCGGCTCCCTTCTCGGTATCGGAGATCAGCGGACCCTGGCCGGGGCCGCGTTGGCGCCGTCGGCGCCTGTCGGCGCGAATCCGTCGAAGCCGCCGGGGCTTCCGCACTTCCCCGCCAGGGCCAAACGGGTGATCTACCTGTTCCAGTCGGGGGCCCCCTCGCAGCTCGACCTCTTCGATTCCAAGCCGAGCCTTCAGGCCAGGCACGGCTCGGAGCTGCCGGATTCGGTCCGCATGGGGCAGCGGATCACCACCATGACCTCGGGGCAGAAGAATTTCCCGGTCGCGCCGACGATCTTCAAGTTCGCCCGGCACGGCCAGAGCGGCACGGAATTGAGCGAACTCCTGCCTCATACGGCGAAGATCGTGGACGACATCTGCGTGATCCGCTCGATGCAGACCGAGGCGATCAACCACGACCCGGCGATCACGTTCGTCCAGACCGGGGCGCAACTGGCGGGTCGACCGAGCATGGGTGCCTGGATCGCCTACGGCCTGGGGAGCATGAACCAGGACCTGCCGGCGTTCGTTGTCCTGCTTTCAAGAGGCCGGACCGATCAACCGCTCTACGACCGGCTCTGGGGGAGCGGATTCCTCCCCACGAAATATCAGGGAGTCAAGCTCCGAGGGGGCAAGGAGCCGGTCCTCTTCCTCGCCAATCCCGCCGGCTGCTCCACGCAAACCAGGCGGCAGATGCTGGATGACCTCAACGCGTTGAATAACCTGCATCATTCCGACACCGGCGATCCGGAAACGCTCACCCGAGTCGCCCAGTATGAGCTTGCCTACCGCATGCAGATGTCGGTTCCTGAGCTGACCGATCTCTCCAGCGAACCGAAATCGGTCCTCGACCTGTACGGGCCGGACGTCCACAAGCCCGGCAGCTACGCCGCCAACTGCCTGCTGGCTCGCCGTCTCGCCGAGCGCGGCACCCGGTTCATCCAGCTCTATCACATGGGCTGGGACCAGCACGGAAACCTCCCCGAGCAAATCCGAATGCAATGCCGGGACACCGATCAGGCATCGGCCGCGCTCATCACCGACCTCAAACAGCGAGGACTCCTCGAAGACACCCTCGTGATCTGGGGGGGCGAATTCGGCCGCACGGTTTATTCGCAGGGGCAGCTCAGCGCGACGAATTACGGGCGAGACCATCACCCGCGTTGCTTCACGATCTGGATGGCCGGTGCCGGGATCAAGCCGGGGATGACATATGGCGAGACCGACGACTTCTCGTACAACATCACCAAGGACCCGGTCGAGATCTACGACCTCAACGCGACGATCCTGCAACAACTCGGCATCGATCACACGCGGCTGACGTACCGGTTCCAGGGGCGGGATTTCCGCCTGACCGACGTCCACGGCCATGTGGTCAAGGGGATTCTGGCCTGACTGCTCCGGAGCGAGGGCGGTTCACGACCGGATTGCACCTGCCTCGTTGCCGAAGCTCATGTTCGGCGCGGGTCTC
>CALKTZ010000008.1 GCA_937997355.1 uncultured Planctomycetales bacterium
GGTTTCGGCGGGGTCGTCCGGCGGCACTCGCCGAACAGAACAGGGCATTTCGGCGGGGTCGGGAGACCCGCGCCGAACGAAACATGAACAATCAACGAAACAATTATGCCTTCTCCTTCGCGATCGGCGCGAACTTCGCCCCGACGGCCCGGATGTAGTCGTCGGGGTTGAGGAAAATCTGGAGCCCGCGCATCCCGGCCGAGATCGAGATGATCTCGAAGAGCTGGGCCGTCTCGTCGAGGAAGACCGGATAATCCTTCTTGCAGGCGATCGCCGTCACGCCTCCACGGATGTAACCCGTGAGGGGTTCCACTTCCTTCAGCGGCACCGTGTCGACCTTCTTGTCGCCGGTGCAGCGGGCCAGGGCCTTCAAATCGAGCTGGGCATCCCCCGGGACCACCGCCAGGCAGACCCCGGCCTTGTCTCCCCGGGCGACCAGGGTCTTGAACACCTGCTCGCACGGCAGCCCCACCTTGCGCGCGACCGACTCCGCCGCCAGGTCGTCCGGATCGACCTCGTATTCCTTCAATTCATAAGCAATCCCCAGTCGATCGAGGATGCGGATCGCGTTGGTCTTCGGGGTCGCCACGGATTTCATCTCCTTTCGCCCTCGCGGGGGTCCCCCCGTCGAGTCATGGCGGCGAATGCTCGCCGTCGGGGACAGTCCCATTTTCCACGACCGGCGAAATCATCCGTCATCGGCCGACGACGTGAAAAATTGGGACAGTCCCCCGCGGCATGCCATGATCCGATGGCGACGCCCGCTTTCGCGCGGGTTGGCCTGGAAACCAGCATCCCACACCGCCACAATGTCATCCAGCCCGAGATTCGGGGCATCGAGTTTTCAGGAATGATCGTTCGTTTCCATCAGCCGAAGGGAGTCGTCCAGGATGAACCCGTCCCCGCGCGAGCAGTTGGCCCAGATGATCGGCGGCGCCTGCGTGTCGCAATTGATCTATGTCTCGGCCAAGCTCGACCTGACCACCAAATTGGTTGATGGCCCGAAGACCGTCGAGCAGTTGGCCTCCGCCACCCAGACGCACGCGCCCTCGCTCCATCGGATCCTCCGGGCGCTGGCGAGCGTGGGGATCTTCGAGGAGGGGCCGGCCGGGACCTTCTCCCTCACGCCCCTCGCCGAGGGGCTCCGGAGCGACGCGCCGGACTCCCAGCATGCGATGGCCGTGATGATGGGGGAGGAGCATTATCACTCCTTCGGAGACCTGCTCTTCAGCGTGCGGACCGGCCGCCCTTCGTTCGAAAAGATCTACGGCAAGCCGGTCTTCGACTACCTGGGGGAACATCCCGATCAGGCCAGGACGTTCGACGCCGCGATGACCAGCGTCCACGGCCGGGAGACCGACGCGATGATCGACGCGTACGACTTCTCCGGGATCGGCGTGCTGATGGACGTCGGCGGCGGCAACGGCAGCATGCTGATCGCCGTGTTGAAGGCCAATCCCCACCTGCAAGGCATCCTGTTCGACCTGCCCCACGTGATCGAGCGGGCCAAACCCCGGATCGAGGCCGCGGGGCTCGCCGATCGTTGCCGGGTGATGGAGGGGAGCTTCTTCGAATCGATCCCTCAGGGTGCCGACGCCTACATGATGCGGCACATCATCCACGACTGGAACGACGAGCGGTCGGTCACGATCCTGCGCAACGCGGGCCGGGCGAGCAAGCCGGGGGGGAAGCTGCTTGTTATCGAGGGGGTGATCACCCCGGGTAACGATCCGTCGTTCATCAAGCTGCTGGACATCATCATGCTCACCCTCCCCGGCGGAAAAGAACGGACCGAGGAGGAATATCGCTGGCTTTACGAGCAGACCGGCTTCAAACTGTCGAGGGTCATCCCGACCGTCAGCCAGATGAGCATCATCGAAGGGGAGAAGGTCTGAGCCTGCAACGTCGAAGAGCGAAGTGCCGATTTTCCCGATCGGCGCGGGTCTCCCGACCCCGCCGAAACCCGCGACCGTAGGTCTCCCTTGCCGGGCTCAACGCACAGGCCCGCGAAAAATGGGACAGGCACGCGGAGTACCGGCGAGCCAGTCCCGTTTTCGCTCCGGTTTTCTGTCCAGGCTGCGGAAAAGGGTCTCCCGATCCCGACGAAACCGCTCATCACCCCGGCCCGGTCCGGATTTCGTGCCGCGACAACAAGAACGTCCCTGCAACTCAAGGAGTCTTTTCAATCATGCGTTTCGCCGTCCTCTCGCTGCTGCTCGCCGGACTCGCCTCGGCCTTCGCCATCGACGCCTACGCCCGCCTGAACGCGAATGCCGGCTCCAAGCTGCCGCTGGCGCACATGGTCTTCTTCACCCTCAAGGACCACTCCAAGGAGTCGCGCGAGAAGTTCGTCGCGGGCTGCGAGAAGTACCTCAAGGAGATCCCGGGGTCGATCCACTTCTCGCTCGGCGAGCAGGCTCAGGATGTCGAGGAGCCTGTGGTAAGCGTCCGGGATTTCGACGTGGCGCTGCACGTCATCTTCGAGAACAAGGAGGCCCGCGACGTCTACCTCGTCCATCCCCAGCACAAGGCGTTCGTCGCCGAGTTCCGCCCCATCTTCGAGAAGGTGCGCGTCTTCGACTCCTACATCGTGAAGAAGTGAACCGGTAGGTCGCCAGGCCGATCTCGAACGCGCCGGATCGATCAATGGTCCGGCGCGTGGATTTCCAGCCCATATTTGGGGGCGGTCGCGAGGAGTTTCCGGATCTCCTCGGGAGTCGTCGGGAAGGGGCCTTCCTCCCCCTCGACGGCGGGCCGGCCGATCTCCAGGAAGAAGTCGTCGAGCCCCGCCGGGGTGACGCAGATCAGCATCCTGGCCGTCGCCCGGCTCTCGTTGCGGAACCGATGCACCGATCCCCTTGCCAGCGTGATCCAGGAGCCCGGGCCGGCGGTGAAGCTTTGGCCGTCGGCGTGGAAGACGAGCTCCCCCTCCAATACGTAGAACGCTTCATCTTCCCGCGTATGGCGATGCGGAGGCGGCCCGCCCCCCGGCGGCACCACCGCCTCGATCATCGCGAAGGCCCCCCCGGTCTCGGCTCCGGTGGTCTTGAGCGTGTAGAGGTCGCCGGTCACCCAGATCGACCGTCCCTGTCCCGGCTGCAAGCAATTCGTCTTCAAGAGTCTTCCCATCCTTGTGAACGTGAGTGACGACTTCGGTGCGGCGAAAGTCGGCGACTCGCGATGCTAACGGCGGACCAGGATCGCGGTCGCGACCGCGGAAAGAAACGGGACGGCCCACAGCCCCAGTAGCCCCGCGAGCAAGAAAACACCCCGCCACCCGCGAGACCAAAAAACATACCAAACAAGCGAGGCCGGAAATACGACCATCGTGAGGAAGCCGAAGTCATGACACGGCACGATCCGCCGCCGACGCGCGTCGAGATCCATCCAAAGCACGAGCGCCAGGATCAGCCCCGTCCCGATCGCATCGATCGTCCATGGCTTCAGAGTCTCGGACCAGGCCAGGGAGGCCGACAGCAGAATCGAGGCCAACACGACCACTGCAACCAGGGCAACAAAAGGCTCGCGTCGGTTCATGTTTCCTCCTATTTTTGTCGGAGCATCTTTCGATCCTTGAATGCTTTCAGACAAAATTGCCGGAAGCGGCGCGAAATCTGCGTGTCCGATTCGCTCGCGACCTAACCTATCGTAATCGAACCATTGCGGGAACATCGATGGCATCCGAGACGAATGTCGAATCGTCCATTCCACCGCTCGCCTTCGTGATCGGTCCCTTGCGGACGGGATCTTCCCTGATGTCGCGCTGCCTCGACGACCATCCTTCCATGATTTGCCTCTGCGAGTCGGAGATCAATCGGGCGCTCTTCGGCGATCTCGCGGTGGAACATCACTCCAATCGCATGGCCGCCCATGGCCTCTCCCTGAACAATGTGATCCGGCTGCTCGATCGGAAGCGGCAGGGGGATGTCAAGAGCTTATTCGACTGGTATGGCCAGGTCTTCCCGATGCTGCGCCATCGCCTGGAGAAGCCGGGTGCGACCCTCCTCGGGGACAAGAGCCCGGACTACTCCCGCTGCCCGGAGATCGTCGAGGCCTTCGCCCGGCAACACCGGCTCATCTACACGGTCCGGGACCCCCGCGCGATCTTCGCGAGCATCGAAGTCCAGGACGACGCGACCCCGCAGGCCAAGGCCGAACGCTGGGAGTTCCTGATCCAGAACTATGCCGCCTGGAAGCCCCATCTGGACTCCCCGAACGTGCTGGTCGTCCGTTATGAAGACCTGGTGACTTCCCCCATCCCGACGATGTCCGGGGTCTACCGCCACCTCTGCCTGCCCGAGAGCACGCGGTTCCTCGAACCCTTCCGGCGGGTCCATCCGGGCCGATTCCTCTGGCCCACGGCGGTCGACTTCGCGACCGGCATCAGCCGGGATTTCGACCCTTCGCGGCTCTCCTCCTGGAAATCCAAGCTCGATGCCGGCCAGCTCGATCGGATCCAGAAAGAGCCGATCATCGCCGAATTCATGGATCGGTTCGGTTACGAGTGAGGCCGGGGGAATCCCCGCGCCGGCCCGGCATCCACACCCTTTGCTCGGCCCCCCGCGGCCTATACGATGGTGGCTCGCTCGGGAAGACCGAGCCTGAACGATGTCCTCAAACCGAGAGCAAGGGTGAAGCCGATGCCCCGATCGTCCGTCCGCAGAGCGTCCCTGGGAATAGCCTGGTCCCTCCTGATCGCGTCCGCGATGGGATTCGCCGACGCCGACAAGGCCCCCGCCGCCCCCCGCGCATTCCTCGACGGCTCGGGGCCGGGCTGGCGCCCGCTCGGCGAGGCGGACTTCGTGAACGTCAACTGCGACCCGGCCACCTGGACCTGGAAGGACAGGGAAGTGCATTGCACGGGCAAGCCGGTGGGCGTGATCCGGTCGGTGAAGCCGGTCGGGAACTTCGAGCTGGTCGCGGAGTGGAAGCACCTGCAATCGGGGGGGAACTCGGGGATCTTCGTCTGGGCTTCGGAGGAGTCGCTCGCGGGGATCAAGCCCGGAACCCTGCCGCGCGGGGGGATCGAGGTGCAGGTCCTCGACCACGGCTATTCCGAACAGTACGAGCGGGAGCACAAGAAGAAGCCGGACTGGTTCACCACCCACGGCGACGTCTTCCCGGTGGGCACGTCCAAGATGAAGCCGTTCCCCCCCGTCGCCCCGGGAGGGCAGCGGAGCTTCCCCACCAAGCAGCTCAGCAAGGGGGTCAACCAGTGGAACCACTACTACGTCCGCTGCATCAACGGCGAGGTCCGGCTCTGGGTCAACGGCGAGGAGGTCTCGGGGGGGAGCGACTGCCGGCCGAGCAAGGGCTACCTCTGCCTCGAATCCGAAGGCGCGCCGGTCGTCTTCAAGAACATCAAGATCCGCGAACTCCCCTGAGCCGAAGTCGTCGCCGATCGGTTGAGATCGGCCGCGCAAGTCTTCCGACCACAGCGAGGCGTCCGGCCAGGCCGTCGCCTCGTCCTTTCAACCCTGACATGCCACAAAATCGTCACGGACGGTTTTCGCAACATTTCGTTTTCCACGGAATTTGTTTGACAGAAATTTGACAAATATGTTAGGCAATTTGTCCAACCTCTGCTAAATTCTTGATAGGAGAGGTGTTATTTGCCTGCCTCTCCCCCTGCCTGGCATTGCTTCGCCCTCGACATCCACGCCCAACGGGATCGATGGCCATGACATGGAACTGCCGGATTGCGGGCCTGCTGGCCCTTGGCCTGAGTCTGTCGGTGACACCGATCAACCTCGCCGCGCCCCCCGACTCGGATCAGAGGGCCGGCGAGGACGCCGAGAAGCACTGGGCGTTTCGCCCGGAGAAACGCCCGCCGACCCCCGAGGCGGCCGATCCGGCCTGGTCGCTCAACCCGATCGATCGGTTCATCTCGGCGAGGATGGCCGCCGAAGGGGCGAAGCCCGCCCCCGCAGCCGACCGCCGCACCCTGATCCGCCGGATCTATCTCGACCTCATCGGCCTGCCGCCGACCATCGCCGAGGTGAACGCCTTCCTGGCCGATACCTCCACCGGGGCGATCGCCAGGGTGGTCGACGATCTGCTGGCGCGGCCGCAGCATGGCGAACGCTGGGGGCGGCACTGGCTGGATGTCGTCCGCTATGCCGATTCCAACGGCTATGAGCGAGACGGCGGCAAGCCGAATGCCTGGCGCTATCGCGACTACGTGATCGACGCCTTCAACAAGGATATGCCCTACGACCGGTTCCTCACCGAGCAGCTCGCCGGGGATGAGCTGGAGGACTTCACGGCCTCGACCCAGATCGCCACGACCTTCATGCGGCTCGGCACCTTCGACGACGAGCCGGCCGACAAGATGGTCGATCGGTACGACCAGCTCGACGACGTCCTCGGCACCGCCGCGACGGCATTCCTGGGAGTGACGCTCCGCTGCGCCCGCTGCCACGATCACAAGTTCGAGCCCTTCTCGCAGGCCGACTACTACCGGATGCTCGCCATCTTCGAGCCCCTCAAGCGTCCGCAGCACGACCGCGAAGACCTCGACCACGAGGTCGGCAGCAAGGCCGATCTGGAGGCGTATCGGGCCGCCCATGCCCGCATCGACGCCGATTTCGCGAAGCTGTGGGGACGGGTCGAGGCGCTCGCCCGCCCCGAGATCGACCAGCTCATCGCGCCCGTCGAGAAACCGAAGGACGGCAAGGCCGCTTCCAGGCGTGTCGACATGCCCAAGGAGGCGTTCGCGGCCTTCCGCATCGAAGGCTCCAAACGAACCAAGGAGCAGCGCGACCTGGTCCGCCGCTACGCGGACAAGCTCCAGGAGGAGATCCGGAAGATCGCCCCCGAGGAAGTGAAGGCCGCGATGAAGCCGCTCGACGATCGCCTCAAAACCATCGCCGCGGACGTACCCAGGGAACTGCCCCGCGCCTACATCTGGTACGAGGCGGGCACCAAGGCCCCGG
>CALKTZ010000009.1 GCA_937997355.1 uncultured Planctomycetales bacterium
ATAAGGTTCGAACGCCAGTGTTTCGAGGTCCGTGGATTCAAGGAGTTCGCTGGTCATGGTCGCTCGGCAAAAACATGAGAGGGTGACTCTTCTCGACACACAATCATACCCCGCGCGTCCATCCCGCAATAGCGAACATTCGTTTGAGCCCGGTCTGTTTTGAATCGCTCCGCCCGGATCGTATCGCCGGCTCGGCCGCGATGAACCCTAATCAAATACCCTAATCGATCGATGTTGCCGCGAAGTTGCCGCGAAAGTTCGGCCGGTTGGCATTCGCCCGGTCTTGAATCCCGGCCGCCGATCGATTCTCTCGATGGGCCTCGTCGAGTCACAAATACCGGCGGTTCTTGTTATCCATGAACTGACCTTCTGTTCCGGGGCTTGCATCCGGACGTATGATACTAAATGAAGAATTTCGACGAATTACGGAGCGGCCACTATTCCTTGTAGTTGCAAACATGCAATTATAGGAACCGAAGCCTATCGTTCGTCTGAGATGAAACCGCGCAACGACCCGCGCAAATCAGGTCGGGGGACGGATCTTCGCGTGAGAAAAGAACCGATGGGGGCAATTCTGATCGTGGATGATAGCCCCGCGGATCGGGCGATCCTCCGGAACTACTTGAGCCGAGAAGGATACTCGGTCCATGAAGTTTCGCACGGTCTCGACGCCCTCCCCAAGATCCGAGAAGTTCGCCCGCACGTCGTCATCCTTGACGTGAATCTCCCGGACATGGACGGCCATGCCGTTTGTCGGGCCATCCGGGCCGACCCCGAGCTGATCGGGATGCCGATCCTGATGTTGACGATTCGCCACGATGAGCAGGATATCCTGGACGGCTTGAAGGCGGGGGCCGATGATTACGTCGCCAAGGACTCCGCCAAGGAGATCATCCTGGCGCGTGTGCGACGCCTGATCGAGTTCCGCCAGCTCTCCAGCCTTTCGATCCTCAATCAGCAGCTCGTGCAGCTTGGCCGCCTGATGGCGGGGATCATTCACGAAATCCGCAGCCCGCTATCTGTGATCCGCGGGAGCGCGGAACTGCTCCGGATGAACATCCCGGACGAGGATGCGAACAGCCAGTGGGTCGACTCGATCCTCCGAGGGACTCAACTCCTCCAGATACGCCTCGAACATCTCATGGCGGCGGTCCGAAGCGGCCCCTCGGACATCAAGCCGGTTGAATTGAATGAGCTTGTCCGGGAGTCCGCGGCACTGTTCGTCAAAGGGCTGCCGGTCGACGAGCGGAAGGTGGCGATCGAGATCGATGAGTCGAATACCGCGCTCCCGGTCATGGCCGATTCCGGCCGGCTCATGCAGGTTTTGTTCAATTTGATGAGCAATGCCCGCGAAGCGATCCTCGGCATGAAGCGGGAGGGGAAGATCCTGCTCCGCACCTCTTGCTTCGAGGAGGGAGGAAAATCCTGGGGACAGGTCGAGGTGATCGACGACGGCCCCGGGATCGCGGAGACTCACCTGGCACGAATTTTCGAGCCCTTCTTCACCACCAAGGAGAGCGGCTCGGGGTATGGACTCTATCTCGCCCGTGAAATCCTCGCCGAGCAGTCGGCGAGGATCACGGTCCGGAATGTGGCCGGGGGCGGGGCATGCTTCGCGATCTCGGTCCCCGCGGCGGACGGCTTCGCTTCCCCTTCGATTCCGTCGGGATCGCTCGAATCCGAGGGGGCGTCACACTAACTCATCGCCCGGCTCGCTCAGCCTGAGTTGAGGTGTCCTGATGCCATCGAGTACTACGCGGATTCAACGCTCGCTGGAACGTCGAGTTCCTTCCTTGATGGTTTGCCTCGTCTGGCTCTCGGTGCTTTGCTGGACCCTGCCCAGGCTCAACCCCAACCAAAGGATCATCCTGGGGCTGATCGCGCTCGCGGCGTCGATCACGACCTTTTTTTTGCTCAACCGAGCCGAGCGGAAGCGATGGGTCGTTCCCACCCGCATGATGGCCGACCGGATTCGGGGCCTGCGGAATCAACCCCCATCCGCCACCCTGGAGCCGCCGGCCCCCGAGTTCCTCGCGATCGCCCGATCGGTGGAAGAGCTTCGCGAGCAATTTCGAGAAAAGTACCGCTTCCGCAAGCTCATCAGCCGCTCCTGGGGCGAGGACGATACGCCACGCGCCATCCCCGGGCTTGAAAATACGTATTCTCCCGAGAGCGGTGAATTCAACCTGGCCCATTCCAGCGATTACTCGACCGTCGACATGGTGAACCGGCTCGATCCCGTCCATTTCATCTGGATCGAGTCGAGTATCGCGGAGCAAGAATTCCTCGGCTGGACTCTCGCCGAGCTTCGCGGAAAATCGTTCCTCGACATCGTCCATCAGGACGACCGGAATGCCGCCCTGGAAACCCTCCGGCAAGCGATCGAGCGCGGCGAATCGCTCGGCCGGATCGTGCGCATCCTGACCGCCTCGGCCGAGCCCAAGCACATCGAGCTGAACGTCGGCACCAGGTACGGTCCCGATAAGACGATCTCCCATCTCCGATGCCACCTCACCGACGTCACCGAGAAGGTCGCCGCCGAGCGGGAGCTTCGAGTCCGCACGCTCGAACTCACCCGGGCCAACGAGGAATTGCTCCGGATCAATCACGAGCTTCAGGAGTTGAAGGACGGTTACAGCGATCTCTACCAGAACGCGCCGGCCATGTATTTCAGCCTGAATGCGGCGGAGGAGATCATCGAATGCAACCGGACACTCCTGACGACCCTGGAGAAGACGCGCCAGGAAATTATCAACCAGCCTTATGAGCGACTCCTCGCCGAGCCGAGCCGCGACGGCTTCCGTTCTCCTCGCGAGAAGTTCTTGCACGAAAATGCCGTCGAGTGGCAGACGCCGTGGCGTAAGAGCAACGGTGAGATCATCGAGGTGTGGATCAGCGCATCATTAGTTCGTGATCCCAACAATCAGATCGTCCATGCACAGTGCGTCGCTCAGGATGTGACGACCAGGCGAAGGCTCGAAGCGGAGTTGGAGCGGAAGAATGAGAGTCTGGGCCGGGCCAATGCCGATCTTTCTCAGAAGAATCGAGAACTCGACGACTTCGTCTATGTCGTCTCGCACGATCTCCAGGAACCGCTCAGAACCTTGATTGCTTTTTCCGATTTACTGCTGCAAGATTATGGCGAGCGATTCGATGACGAAGGGCGCGAATACGTCAATTACCTGATCGATGCCTCACGCCGGATGCGGGCGATGATCCTCGCGATGCTCAATCTCTCGCGTGCGGGGAAGGTGATCGGCGATTTCGTCCCGGTGGAAGTACACGACCTGATCTCCGTCGTGAGGACCGATCTCGCCGAGCTGATTCGGGCCAAGGGGGCCGAGATCCGGATCGTGACGCCCCTGCCGGTGGTCTGGGGAGATTGGAACCGATTGACCCAGCTCTTCACGAATTTGCTCGTGAACGGTTTGAAATTCAATCAAAACGCATCCCCGCGAGTGGAGGTCGGGACCGTCGATCCGAGCGAAGACTCCGGGCTCGGCGGGAATTCCAAAACCTCCGATGACATCGACGACGGATTCGTCACCATTTTCATCAGGGATAACGGTATCGGCATCGATCCCGAGTTCCACGAGACGATCTTCCAGCTCTTTCGCAGGCTCCATACTCAAGACGAATACGAAGGGACCGGTGCCGGCCTGGCGATCGGCAGCAAAATCGTCCACGCGCACGGCGGCCGGATCTGGGTTGAAAGTTCCCCAAAGGCCGGGGCCACGTTTTATGTCCAGTTGCGACGCTGTCCGTCACAAATCTTGGGCAAGGACCAGGTTATGGTTCCCGTTCCGTTGACGGTCGCCCTGGAGGGTCGAGTGGATGAATCACACTCAGTCTGAGTTTCACATACTCCTGATCGAAGATAGCCGGGCCGATGCCAAGATCATCGCCCGCGCGCTCCGCGATCGGCACGTCGAGCACCGCCTGACGGTGATCGCCGACGGTCGTCTGGCCCTCGACTACCTGATGACGCTGCGTGATGAAAATAAGGAAACCGACCTGGAGCCCGACCTCATCCTGCTCGATCTCAATTTGCCCGGAATCAATGGCTGCCAGGTGCTGCGCCGGATCAAGGAAGACCCCTATCTCAGGTCCATCCCGGTGGTGGTCCTGACGACCTCGATCCGCGAAGAGGATATCGTTCAAACCTATCGGGCGGGGGCGAATACCTATATCTCCAAGCCCTCCGAATACCCCAAATATTGCGAACTAGTCTCCACGCTCAAAATCTATTGGGGCGACACGGCCCTCCGGGTGCCGAAGCCGTCGAGGCGCAATCCGCAACTCCCCGCCTCCGGCGAGCATGTGATTGAAGAGGCTCGCTTCGCCAGCCCCGAGGTTTGATCCGGCACCATGGATTGGCCGCGCGGGGCAAGCACACAAGAGAAGGGGCTATCTGGCCGCCGCCCCCTGTTCGACATCGCTCAGGAGCGCGCGAGCGCCGCGGCCGATTGGTTCAAGATGTTCACGTCGATGTGAGAGCCGCTGGACCAGTTCGACCCTTCGCGATCGACCCGATGATAGAGGGTGTCGCGTTCGACCGGGATTCGGCCCGCCTCGCTGATGAGCCGCCGGATTTCCGCGACGGTTGTCTCCTGAGGCGTGTCGGAGCCCGCCTCGTGGTAGATCTTCTCGTGGACCACGGTCCCGTCGATATCGTCGGCGCCGAAGGAGAGGGCGATCTGGGCCGTCTTGATCCCGAGCATCACCCAGTACGCCTTGATGTGCGGGAAGTTGTCGAGCATCAGGCGGCTGATCGCCATGATCTTGAGATCCATCACGCCCGAAGGCTTGGGGATCTCGTCCATCCGGGAGTTGTCGGGGTGGAACGCGAGCGGGATGAAGGTCTGGAAGCCGCCGGTCTCGTCCTGGAGCTCGCGGAGCCGGATCAGGTGATCGATGCGGTGCTTCGGCCTGTCGATATGGCCGTAGAGCATGGTGGCGTTGGAGTGCAGCCCCAGCTTGTGCGCGGTCCGATGCACGTCGAGCCAGCGCTCGGTGGACGCCTTGGCGCCGCAGATCTGCTCCCGCACCTCGGGATGGAAGATCTCCGCGCCGCCGCCGGGGAGACTGCCGAGCCCCGCCTCGACGAGTTGTTCGAGAATTTCCCTGGTCGAGAGCTTCGAAATCTTGGCGAAGAATTCGATCTCGACCGCCGTGTAGGCCTTGACGTGGATCTCGGGGGCGACTTCCTTGATCCACCGCACCACGTCGACGTAGTAGCTGAATGGAAGTTTGTTGTGGAGCCCGCCGACGATGTGCAGCTCGGTGGCGCCTCGCTGGTGGGCCTGCCTGGCCCGCTCCATGATCTGGTCTCGCTCCATCACATAAGCCCGGGAGTCTCCCAGATCGGCCCGGAACGCGCAGAAATCGCAAGTGTAGACGCAAACGTTGGTCGGATTGATGTGCGTGTTGACGTTGTAATAACCGAAGTTGCCGTTCAACCGCTCGCGGACCAGGTTGGCCATCTCGCCGAGCGCGAACAGGTCGCTCGACTCTTCGAGCGCGATCCCGTCGTCGAAGGTCAGCCGCTCCCCCGCTCGGACCTTCTCTTCGATCGCCCGGATGCGGGTTGCTTCGGTCGCCATTGACTCACCTTTCCAGTATGTGCAATCAATCCGCACCGCCCGAAGGGTTCCGCTCCGGTGGGGCTCATTTCTGTCATTTTAGTCGGAATTGAAGCTCCGATCAACGGAAGCTCGGGCCTTCAGGCAATGGTGAAGCGGCATCCTTCCACGAATTGCCGATTCGGCCCCTCGACCTGAAGAAAAACCTGCCCGATCGAGGATGTCATTCGAAGAGATTCGGCAGGTCGCGGGCACCGTGAATGATGCGGATGATCTCGATGCCTTCGGGGATAGGACGATAGAAAATTGCGTAGTTCCACACCGTGAAGTGGCGGAGATTCGTCGCATATGCTTCCGCACTGGCCCCGATGTGCGGATGAGCCGCGTAGAGATTGCACATCTGATCGAATTTAAGGGCGAAGCGGTCCACAGTCTCCGGATTTTGGGCATCAAGGTAATCGAGGATCGCTTCTAAATCCTGCTGGGCTCGGGCCGAGCGATTGACGGTCGCCATCAGACTTTCTCGCCATCATTTTTTCGGCGGCTACGTACCTTGGCGAGCGTCGCCTTGACGTCGAGTGGTGCAACCTCGCCCCGGTCGGCCTGGTCGATGCCAAGCTGAATCTCCTTGCGGATCTCTTCGAACCACATCGCCTGAAGCTTGTCCCGCTCTTCCAGCAGGCGAAGGGCTTCGCGTACCACTTCACTTGCCGACAGATAGCGTCCCGTATCCACCTTCTTGTGAACGAACTGTTCCAACTCCGGGGTCAGAGAAACATTCATGAAAATACCTCGCGGACTAAGTGCAAGACCCTCTCCTAATTAAGATTATCCCTGGCAGCAATTTTTGTCAAAGTTTGTTATCGCCGTGGCCAATCTTCAGAGCCCGAAGGCGAATAGGGTTCCGTATTCTTCAGATCAGGAGATCGGCCAGGCCGAAAAAGAGGAGTCCCAGGCTGATCGCGATGTTCACCTGGAAGAATGCGATATTCACGTTGGCGAGGTCGTCGGCGCGAACCAGAGAGTGTTCATAGAAGAGGAGGATCGCGACGGCGATCACGCCGCAATAATAGATTCCCCCGAGTGGATAGACGAGCCCCAAGGCAACGAGCGGGACCATCATCCAGGCATGGCAGAAGGCCGCGAGCCGCAACGCATTGGAGACGCCGATCGCCTGCGGAATGCTGTGCAACCCCACGGATTGGTCGAACTCGACATCCTGGCACGCATAGATGATGTCGAAACCAGAGACCCAGCAAAGGACCACCAGGCCCAGGAGCAGGGGGGGCCATTCGAGGTTTCCTCGCAGCGCGATCCAGGCGGCGATCGGCGTGAGGCTGAGCGAAATACCGAGCCAGAAATGCGCCAGGCTGGTGAATCGCTTGGTATACGAGTAGGCCAGGATCCAGAGCAAGACCGGCACCGAGAGAATAAGCGGCCACACGTTCGGAAGGAAGAGGAGCGTGGAGGCGATGAAGAGCAACGCCGAGATCGCCGTGAACAGGGCGACGGACGCGACCGAGAGTCTCCCGGCGGGAAGATGCCTGGTCGCGGTACGGGGATTTCGAGCGTCGAACGAGCGATCCACCAGCCGATTGAACGCCATCGCCGCCGAACGGGCCGTCACCATGCAGAGTAGGATTCCGACCCAATCCTGAACGCGGCCCGTCCAGCCGTCGGGCCGATGGGCCGCCAGGGCACCCCCGAAGATGGCGAACGGGAGTGCGAACAGCGTGTGATTGAACTTGATCAGATCGAGGAATTCACGGACGCGGGCCAGGCTCATGATGTCGGTTCACGGTCTCGATCAGGAGGAATGTGGGGGGACGGAAGGGAGGTTCGGACATGTCTACCGAGAGGTCAGGGGAGGGAGGT
>CALKTZ010000010.1 GCA_937997355.1 uncultured Planctomycetales bacterium
ACGCCGCCAGGCCGTGCGCACGGCGCGGGAGCGCTGGCGCACGTCGAGCGCCGACCTCGTGCGGCTCCTGCGCCTCGACCCCTCGGTCCTCGTGGAACCCCTCGAACCCCCGGACCTCCGGGTGACGCTCCTGCCGCTCGATCGCCCGGTCGATGACCTCATCCCCGTCGCCCTGGCCAACCGGCCGGAGTTGGCCAGCCACCAGGCCCTGGTCCAGGCCACCGTCCAGCGGCTCCGCCAGGAGCGCCTCCGGCCCCTGGTGCCCAGTGTCCTGCTCCGCGGCGCGTCGACGGGGGTGCCCGGGACCCTGGCGGGAGGCGCCTTCGGCGGCGGCCGGAACGACTCGATCGGGAACTTCGGCGCCCGGGCCGACTTCGACGTCCAGGTGCTCTGGGAGCTCCAGAACCTGGGCTTCGGGAACCGCGCGCGCGTCCGCGAACGCCGGTCCGAGCACCGGGCGTCGCTCTTCGAGCTGATGGGCGTCCAGGACCGCGTTGCGGCCGAGGTCGACCAGACTTACGAGCAGGCACGATCGGCCGCAGATCGGATGGGAGAGGCGGAGGCGGAACTCCGAGAAGCACACGACTCCGTGGAGAAGAACTTCGAAGGGCTGGGCCAGACCCGGCGCGCGGGAAACCTGCTGATTCTGCTGATCCGCCCCCAGGAAGCGGTGGCCTCCGTGCAGGCGCTCGCCCAAGCCTACAACGATTACTTCGACACGGCGGCCGACTACAACCGGGCGCAGTTCCGGCTCTACCGCGCCCTCGGACACCCCGCGCAGGCGATCTCTTCCCCGGGGGGACCTTGTGCCGTTCCGGCGGCGACGAATCCCGCGCCGCCGCTGGTCCGGACCGAGATTCGGCCTCGGGAGCCGCGACGGCTTGGCGGGACGACCCTTGGAAATAAGGAGTGAGGGGCCCATGGCGAGAGAAACGGGGGGAGAAGGAGCCGAGAAGCCGCTGCGCTCGGGAGAGGTGGCGCGGAGGGCGGGCGTGAACGTCGAGACCCTGCGGTTCTACGAGCGGGAGGGCCTCCTGCCGGAGCCGCCGCGGCGGGAATCCGGCTACCGGGACTATCCGCCCGAGGCGGTCGACCTGGTGCGCTTCATCAAGCGGGCCCAGGAGCTGGGATTCTCGCTCGGGGAGGTCCGCGAGCTGCTCGCCGCCCGCCGGACCCCTGCGGCGAAGTCGGCGCCGGTGCGGCGGCTGCTCGCGGCGAAGGCGGCCGAGATCGGGCGCAAGGTGCGCGACCTCCAGGCCCTGAAGGAGGTGTTGGACGGGATGCTCGATACCTGCGACGGCCGCCGCTCGCTGACCGCTTGCCCGCTGATCGCGGCGCTGAATCGGGGCGACTGAGGCGCGGTGCCGAGCTTTTCCGCCTGCATTTGCGCTTGACTCCGTACCGCACTCCGGGGCGTAGAATGCGCGCCGAGGTCGTGTCGAACGCCGCATCGGTCGGAAGGCCGGAAGCACGTCGTGGAGCATCGCAACCCGGAGGAGGACTCTCATGACTCAAAACCAAGACTGCCTTGAAGCCTGTAACCGCTGCGTCGAGGCGTGCAACGACTGCGCCTATAACTGCTGTACCCAGGGTGATCAGGCCGGGTGTACCCGGCTCTGTATGGACTGCGCTTCGGTCTGCTCGACCTGCGTCACGCTGCTCAGCCGCGGCTCGCAATTTGCGGCCGACCTCTGCCGCGAGTGTGCCGACATCTGCGACGCCTGCGCGGCCGAATGCGAGAAGAACCGGGGCATGGAGCAGTGCCGGCGTTGCGCCGAGGCGTGCCGCCGCTGCGCCGAGGCGTGCCGCAAGATGGCGGCCTGAGGCCCCCGCCGCGTCGCCCAGTCCCCTCGGCAGGCATGACGAAGCTCCTACCGGAGAAGCTCGAAGATGCTCTAGAATCGGCGGGACGGAAGGGGTGAACCGTGGAGACACTGCGCTCCGGCGAGCTGGCGCGGCAGGCGGGGGTGAACGTCGAGACCCTCCGCTATTACGAGCGGAAGGGCCTCCTCGCCGTCCCGCCGAGGCAGCAATCCGGCCAACGGTCCTACCCGCCCGAGACGGTGGACCTGATCCGCTTCATCAAGCGGGCCCAGGCGCTCGGCCTGTCGCTAAAGGAAGTGCGCGAATTGCTGGAGCTGGGCGTCGAGGCCGATGCCGAATCCGAACCGGTGCGTGAGCTCTTGGAGGCCAAGCTTTCGGAGGTCGAGGGCAAGCTCCGCGACCTCCTCGGTCGCTGTGACGGCTGCGGCGCGGTCGGCTCCTGCCCGATCCTCCATTTCTTGAAACATTTGGAAGACCCGGAATCTGCGTGTTGAGCGGGGCAATAGGCGAGGGACGCGGCATGGCAAGTCTCGAAACGTTGACGGGCGGCGAGTTCGAGGCCAAGGTGCTCCGGGCAACGGTGCCGGTGGCGCTCGATTTCTACCAAGCGACCTGCCCGCCATGTCGGGCCCTGGAGCCGAGACTGGAGCGCGTGGCCGGGCAATACGCGGGCCGGCTGCCCGTCTACCGCGTGGATATCGAGCGCGACATGCCGGTGGCGGAGCGTTTCAACGTCAAGAGCATCCCCACCGTGCTGCTCCTGCGCGACGGCAACGAGGTCGAGCGGCTCGACGGGCTGATCACGGAGGGCGACCTCGAGGCGGCGTTCGAACGCGCGCTCCGCGGTTGACGACGAGAGACATTCTGTCCCTTCAACAGAGGAGGTCATGACACGATGACACGCACGATCGACTTCACGGTGACGGGCGGAATGAAGCTTCACTGCGCCGGCTGCGAGGAGCGGATTGGCACCGCGCTGCGGCGCTTGCCCGGTGTCGGGGACGTGCAGGCCAGCGCCCAGGATCAACGCGTGAAAGTGACGATGGACCCGGCTCAGGTCAGCGCCGAACAAGTACGGGCCAAACTCGAGGAGCTCGGCTACGGGGTCAGCACATAGGGGGCGGCGGATGATGGCCCGCGGCGAGGACTTGAGAAGCGACAGACGCGCTATCGGCGAGCGCCAGCGACCTCCTCAGCGAGGCGATGTTGGAGGCTTAAAAGCAGGCGCTGAGTGAGGCCAATCATATCCCGAACCGATGACCGAGATGGAGGCACCATGAGCGACACTGCGACTCCTCAGGAGGTGCTCGACAGGCACCTGGAACTCTCGCGGTCCCATTCCGAGCAGGATTTCTTGGAGTGCTACCGCGAGGACTCCTTCCTGATCATGCCCGACGGTGTCCGCCGTGGTCTTGAGGGGATTCGCGGCTGCTACCACCAATTGAATCGGGACCTGCCGAACGCCCGCTATACCTACAAAGCCGTCATCGTCGAGCAGGACGTGGGCTTCCTCGAATGGTCGGCAGATTCGGACACCCACGTCGTCACGGACGGCGCGGACTCTTACGTCATCCAGGACGGATATATCCGCGCGCAGACGATCCACTACACGCTCCGGCCTAAATCATGAGCCAGGTCTGACCTCGTCGTTCAACTGGCCCACCCAATAATGCTCTCCCCTGGGTGCGGGGTCTAAGCTCTGAAGTTGCCGCCGCGGGCCGGTCGGGCTCCGTTGGCGCGATCCGCCACGGTGGAGGACCGCCAAGAAGCGGCGAGGCGACCGTAGACTTTAGCGTTCACGGCGACTTGTGGCCGTCGTACCTCGGAATATCCCCAATTGACGCACCTTCCCCTGATCCCTGGTGACGTCCTCCCGGAATATCGTCCGGGCTCCGGCGAGGTGTCCGTGCGGGACTTCGCCACACCACTCGGAGGCGGTCGGGCGGTTTGTCGGGATAGCTTCCGTTGGGAAAACTGCCTTCGCCTCGGGCTCAGGTAATCCCGTCCCAGCCCCGGTCTCGGATGGGGAAGGCGCATCCGCCGCGGCACGGCGGCGGATGCGTGCGCTGACCGGCTCCTCGGCCGTCGCGGCTCGGCGTGTACCGGCCCGTTGCGGCATGGCTTCGATGGCGTGGGCGGCTTTGAGCGCGTTGATCCGCCCCGCAAGCTCGTGGACCGGCGGGGGCGGGATCGCCCCGGGCTCGGGGGCCGTGTCGGAGAGCCCGGCCTTCAGTCGGTCGCGTAATGCGGTCAGCTCCCCGAGATAGGCATCGTGGGGGAACGGCACCCCCAGGCGTGCCTCGTAGTCCCGGAGCTGGCCCTGTGCGATGTCGAGATCTTGGCGGGTGGCGGCACACCGGTCCTCGTAGGTGCCGGCGAGGCGGTCGAGGGCGTTCAGCACGGCCCGAGGCCCGCGGTGATCGCGGGACGGCATGCCGTGCCGGGTTGCCGCTCCTTCCAGGAAAACCTCGGCGGCGGCGTTGCCGTGCAGCACGACGCCGAACCGGAGCCCGCGATAGGTCCCGAGCGGGAACCGCCTGGTCTCGCGGACCCGCTCCGGCAGGGCGTCCAGGCGGCCGGCGAGGGTCTCAAGCTCGGACTCCCGGCGGCAGTCCCTGCCGCCGATGACCAACGGGTCGCTGGCATGGTCGGTGACGGTCTTCAGGTCGCTTCCCAGATCGTTCAGGCGTCGGGACAGTGTCTCGATGGTGCCGGGCAGCTCGCGCAAGCTCCGTCGCGCGAGATATTGCTCGTCGGCGTGGTTCCTCCTGAGGACGGCGAGCCGCTGCAATTCGGCGTCGGCCTCGGCCAGGGTCAGGACGGCGGGGTTGCCGGAGGCGATCGCCTTGACCTCGGCGTAGGAAAGCTCCTGGCCGCCGATGTCCTCGGCGCGGCGGACGGCCGCCTCGCCGGTCATGATCTGGGAGATGAACCGGGCCTTGGTCTCCAGCGCCTGCCACATATAGGCGTCGAACGAGCCCTCGGTGACGTAGCGATAGATCGCGACCTCCTCGTTGGCGTTCCCCTGGCGGAGGATGCGGCCCTCGCGCTGCTCGACCTCGGCCGGCTTCCAGGGGGCGTCGAGATGGTGCAGGGCCGCCAGCCGTTTCTGGACGTTGGTGCCGGTGCCCATCTTTTGGGTGCTGCCGATCAGCACGCGCACCGAGCCGTTCCTGACCTTCTCGAAGAGGGCCTGCTTCTTGGCGTCGGAGTCGGCGTCGCCGACGACGGCGATCTGCTCGCGCGGGATGCTGCGGGCGGCGAGCTTGGCCGCGATCTCGTCATAGGCCGAATAGCCCCAGGCGGTGGGGTGGACGCCCATGTCGCAGAAGACCATCTGCGTGCCGCGTGTGGCGGCGGTCCGGGTCCAGATGTCGGCGACGCGGCCCGCCAGGGCGTTGACCTTCGAGCCGGCGAAATCCTCGGCCGTGGACGAGAGCATGCGGGCGTCGAGGGCCAGCTTGCGGCCGTCGGTGGTGATGGCCAGGGCGTTGTCCTCGCGGGGATCGACCTTCTCCGTCCGCAGGCGGTCGTAGCGGGCGACCAGGGCTTGCTGGAGCGCCCGTTGTTCCTCCGACATCGGGCAGGCGACGACGATCGGCTTGCCGGTCTCCAGCCTCGGGCGGGGAAGGTCCAGCATCTCGGCCGTCTGCACGTCGGAGAAGGCGCGGAACATCTGCTGGAGTTCGGGCAGGTTGGTGAACCGCGCGAACCGGCTCCGCGGCCGGAGGCTGGCCCCGTCCGGGGAAATTTCCATCGTGTCGATCACCTCGCCGAAGGTGGCGGCCCAGCCGTCGAAATGCTCGATGCCGCGGCTCGCGAGTCCCTCGGGGTCGAGGAAGCGCTGCATCGTGTACAGCTCGACCATCGTGTTGCTGATCGGCGTGCCCGTGGCGAAGGTGACGCCGTGGCCAGGGTGCCGCTCGCCCAGGTAGCGGGCCTTCATGTAGAGGTCGAAGGCGCGTTCGCTGCCGCCGGTCTGGATGCCGGCCACCCGTTCCATCTTGGTCGGCGTCTCCAGGTTCTTGAAATAATGGGCCTCGTCGATGAAGACATGGTCGACGCCCAGCTCGTCGAAAACCAGGCCGTCGTCCTTCTTGTCTTCGGCGAGCAGGTCTTTCAGCCGTTCCTCGCGGCGGGCCTTCTGCTTCTCGATCGTCTTGATGATGTTGCGATTGCCGCGGCTGGTGTCGGCGGCGGCCCCGTCGCGGAGCAACTGGTCATACTCTTTGATTTGCTCGCGCAGGAACCGCTCCTGGTAGCCGCCGGACATCCCGATCCGCTCGAAGCTCGAATGGGTGACGACAATGCCGTCCCATTCACCGCTGGCGATCTTGGCGGTGAGCATCTTGCGGCGCTCGCGCGTCAGGTCCTCCTTGGCGGCCACCAGCAATTTGGCGTTGGGATAGAGCTGCATGAACTCGCGGGTAAACTGCTCCAGCATGTGGTTGGGCACCACGTACATCGGCTTCTTGACCAGCCCGGCCTGCTTCATCTTCATGCCGGTGGCGGCCATCGTGAAGGTCTTGCCCGCGCCGACGGCGTGCGCCAACAGGGTGTTGCCGCCGCTTATCCCTCGCCAGACGGCGTCCTTCTGGTGCGGGTTCAGCGTGATGCCCCGGCTCATGCCGGGGAAGTCGAGATGCGAGCCGTCGAACAGGCGGGGCCGCAGATTGTTGTAGGTGTCGTTGTAGCCCCGGACCAGCCGCTCGGTGCGCTCGGGCCCCTCGAAGACCCACGTCTTGAACCGCTTCTTGATGAGCTTCTGCTTCTCGCGGGCGGCGAGCGTCGCCTCCTGGTTGACGACGCGCTCCTCGCGCTCGCCGTTGTGGACGACATCGTAGATGATCGGGGATTTCATGTTGAGGGCCAATTCCAGCAACCCGACGCCGTTGGCCCTCGGGGTTCCGTAATCGGCGGTGGCGGCGACCGACGCCTCGGCGGCGTGGTCGGCGTCGACGCTCCACGTCGCATCCTTCTTGAGGTGGCCGATCTGGATGGCGGACGGGGCGACGCGGAAGAGGTCCGCGGCGAAGGCCCGGATGTCGCTCGCCGGTATCCACGGAGCCCCTAGGCCGGCGTCGATGTCGCCGGGCAGCACGTCCTCGGGCTGGACCAGTCGGAGCGCCTCAGCGTTCCTCACATGCCCCTGACCAGCCCTTTCGGCGGCGGCGAGCTTGGCGCGGACGTCGCCGGAGAGATACGCATCGGCGGTCTGCCACGCCTTCGTCTCGGGGTCGTGGTAGACGAGGTCGCCCAGCTCGGCGACGACCCGCTCCTCGGGCTTGCCGTAGAGCGTGGCGATGAAGGGCACGTCCACGACGCCGCGTCGATCGAGGCTGACCAGCAACCCTTCCTCGGCGCTGGCGACCGACGTGACCGGCGGCGCCTTGCCCACCACGTCTTTGAGCAGGATGGGGGCCTTCGTCGCCCTCCCGGTCATCTCGTCGTATTCTTCGAGCGCCATCACCAGCATGGCGTCCGGGTCCTCGCGGAACTTCACGAGGTTGGGCATGCGGCGGATGATCGAGCCCTGCTTGGTTTCGGTGAACGTCGTCTTGTTGATTGGTCCGTGCGCGGCCACGAATCGGTCATAGGCGCGGTTCAGCGTGCGACGGGCGTCGGCGCGATTCGCCTCGGGCCAGCCCTCGTTCTGCGATTGCAGGACGCGGCGGGCGAGGTCGCGCAGCTCGATCAGGCTGCCGATCTTCCGGGCGCCGGGGGTGCCGTCGGCCTTGAGCAGGGTCCCGCAATAGGTCACGGGCGCGGACCGGCCTTCCTCCATCTGGCAGATGGTGCGGTCGTCCGCGACGAAGAAGCTGCCCTCGGTGACGTGCCGCTCGGGCGGCGGGGGTATGAAGACGGGTGGCGGCTTGGGCAGGGTGGCGGCGGACCGAGTCGGGTCCGCCCGCGGCAAGCGTTCGACGGCGGCCCGTAGCTGCGAGGCCAGGTCGTCGCTGCCGATGACGCTGTAGCCGGACTCCCCGCCGTAGAGACGGTCCTTGCGGCTCCAGGTGCCCAGGACCATCTCGGGATGGTTGTGGAAATAGCGGTTGATCGGATTCTCGACACCCTCGATCGCCAGCGGCGCGACGCCCAGCCAGTCGGGATCAGCGTGGTTCGGCGCCTGGTCGGGGCCGCGCTTGCGCAGGAAGACGATGTCGGTGACGACGGACGTGCCCTCGCGTTTGAAGGCATCGGAGGGCAGTCGGATCGCGCCCAGGAAATCCGCCTTGGCCGCGAGGTGTTCGCGGATGGCGGCGTTCTGCTTGTCGAGCGTGAAATGCGTGGTCACCAGGGCCATCACCCCGCCGGGCTTCAACGCGTCGAGCGACTTGGCGAAGAAGAAATCGTGCAGGGCGAGCTTCTGACCCCGGTAGTCGAGACGCACGTCGGCGAACGGCACGTTGCCGATCACCGCGTCGAGGCAGGCATCGGGCAGCCTCGTGTCGCGAAAATTCTCGATGCGGATGTCGTGTTCGGGGTGCAGGGCGCGGGCGATCCGGCCGGAGATGGAGTCCATCTCGACACCGAGGAAGCGCATCCCCTCGGCGGCCTGGCCAAGGAAGTTGCCCGTGCCGCATCCGGGTTCGAGGACGGTCGCGTCCCGCGGGACGCCGAGGCGTTCCAGCCCCTCGTGCATGGCCGCGATGACGGTCGGGGACGTGTAGAAGGCGTTGAAAGTAGTTCGCTTGGCACTCTGATATTCCTCCGGGGACAGCAACCCTTTCAGCTCCTCGCCGAGGACCTGCCAGCCGGCGTCCTTGAAGCGCCCCGAGACCGGATCGGGGAAGAGTGACAACGCCACCGCGCCGAACCCGCCGAAGCGGGCGAGCGCCGTTCGATCCTGGGGCGTGGCGGGCCGCCGGTCGTGTTCGATGGTCTGGAGGATGCGGATCGCCGCGAGGATGTCGCGGGCCTTGGCCTTCTCGCCGCTGGCGACGCCGGGTGGGCCATAGGCCGCTCGGCCTCGATCGCCCCGCTGCTCGACCGGCGGCGTCGGCGGATCGGCTCGCAGAGGGGGAGTGGTTCCGGCGGCTAGAGTATCCGGCGAACGGGGTGCCGTCGAGCCTCGCCCGTTCGATATGTCGCCGAAGGAGAGGCGGCCCTGTGCAGCAGCAGGTCTTGCCCGCGTGCCGTTCAGGCGGGCGGCGTGTGACGGCGGAGGAAGACCATCGCCGCGTCCAAGGACTGCGGCTCGTCCTCGTCCTCCTTCGAGTCGCTCGACAAACGCTCCTGGATCTCCCGGAGCGCGAATTCCAGGGCCTCGCCGGAGACCTGGCTCCGGTCGCTCCCCGGGCGCCTCTGCCCGATCCGCTCCATCCAGGACTCGTGGCTGGCCTTCAAGGCGAGGGCGTATTGGTCCAGGGCCCAGAGGAGCGTCTTGTGGGCCTGGAGCTGGTCGTGCAATTCCGGGTGCTCCTGGAGGAGTCCGAGGATGATCGTCTTGTACTGCATGGGGATCTACCGGCGGGTCTGGGTTACGGTCAGCCTGAAGCGTCGCGGTCGTGTCGGAGTCCGATGCGAACCCCGGCAGGAACGGCGTCCCGGGAGGGCGTCGCGGTCTCATCGACACGATGCGCCTGCCCGCTCGCTCTTTGCTCCGTGGTAATGGATACGGGACATTCGCGCAACCGGCAATCGGTCGGCGACAGGGCCGGCGGGAGGGCAGCTCATCCGGGACCGGTCCGCTCGCTACCGGCCACGGCCCTGGCCCTTGTCTTTGTCGGCGTCGTATTTCTTGTTGAGGTCGCGCAGGAGCATGTGCCCGGAACTCGTCAGCGATGCTAGGGCCATCGCGACCATGCTCACCATCGCCACGGTCTGGAAGACCTGCGAGCCGGACTCCTTCGACATCGCCATCGATTCCTTGGCGATCGTGAGTGCGTTGGGGTGTGGGGACATGACGGACATGGGTCGAAACGTAGAAGGGAATTTGCATCCAGTCAACAAAACGATTCATGAAAACCGCCGTTAATCGATTGTAGGTGCTCGATATCTTTAATGGTTTCCATATCAGCCGACCAACTAACCCGCCGCAGGATTCCAACCGTATTGATTGCGTTTCCACGGTGAAAAACCCGCCTAGCGGATGCTAGGGGAGACGCCTGATAAAATTCTTGCTCCCTCTGACACCGCGAAAACCGACCCGAGCATCGGCCGGGTTTTCGCCTCGCCGGATAGGCAAGCGAAGGCCGGCCGTCCCGCCCTGGGACGGCGTGCGGACGCGGAGAATGGTTAACGGTTCTTGGCGGCGAGGGCCTCTTCATAGAGTCGGTAGGCCCGTAGCCGGGTGGCCTCGACGTCGGGAGGCCCTTTTTGCACGATCGCCTGCTCGACGAATGCGGCCAGGGCGCATCCGAGGAACAGGTCGTCGAGGAGGTCGTCAAGATCGGCGGTCATCGGTGATGTCCCGTGGGGTTGGTGGCCTTGCCCGTATAGGGCCGTCCGGTGATGCGGGCAACGATTTCCTCGGCATGGCCGAGGTCCTCGAAGTCGCCGATGGCGTGGACGCCCTCGCCTGCGACATGGCCGTAGACCGTCCAGAAATCCGCCTCGTGGGGCTCGCAAGGCTCGACGAAGGACAGGCCCGGCTCCTCAGCATCGAGATAGCGGCGGCAGGGCTGGATCTCGTAACCGTCGAACCGCTTCGGCAGGTCAGGGTCCTGCCTCGGACGCGGCTCGGGGGCGGCAAGGCCCGCCTCGTAGGCGGCCTTGAGTGCCGCCAGGACGGACCAGACGGCCACATCGTGAAAGTCTAGGGCGTCGCCCCTGCGGGTCGCGAGCGTCGGGATGCCGAGCTGCTCGCGTGCGATGTCGGCGAAGAGTTGGTCGGGTTGCTTCATGGTGAGATTCCTTTCTCGGTTGGTGATTAGTGGCGTTCGAAGATCATGCAGACGTCGTGCAGTCCGGGGATGAAGCTGGTCCGGTAGACCTTCTTCGAGCTGCTCGCCCCGTGGCTGAAGCGGATGATGTCGGTGCAGTGCTGCCGGAGGCCCGCCTGGAAGGCGAGGCACTTGGTGTGATGGACCAGGGGCACGAAACCGGCCTCCCGGTCCGAGTAGTCGCCCATCAGGACGGCGAGTTTGCCGCCGCGTTTCAGGGACCGGGCGGAG
>CALKTZ010000011.1 GCA_937997355.1 uncultured Planctomycetales bacterium
ATTCGTGAGTCCGCAGGGTGTATCGCGGTTTCTTCACGCCTCCTCCTTCGCGGGATCGAGCCTGGCCTCAAGGCTTTTGATCTTCGCGCGGGCCAAGGATAGACGGTGCTCAGCCTCGTCGGCCCGGAAATGCTCCTCGTCGGCCGTTTCCGCGAGAGTTTGCTTTGTGGCCGCCCATTCGAGTCGCTCTCTCTCGAAATCGTGACGCCGCTGGATCGTTTCGATGCTGATCCGATCCCGCTCCGCAGTCACGCGGGCCAACTCGGCGCGGAGGGCGGTAATCGCTTCGATCGCCGCGACTGCCAAACTGTCTTCCACGGCTTCGTTCACGGTCGTTTCTCCGGGGCTGGTTATCGGTTGGTCCTGACGCCGTCGTCCCATTTGGTGTGATCCCAGCCGAACTTCTCGCAGATCGCGATGAGCTGAGGCTTGCCGTAGAATTCGTACGTCCCGATTTGCTCGGCCAAATCATCCTCTCCGATCAGCCAGAGCCATGCCTGGTAGTGCTGGAGACTCCGCGCCGCCGAGATGCCACGACGGTTGTTGGCCTTATCCCAGGCGTGCTCCATGTACGTGAGCATATCGTCGAGGATCTTCGATTTAAGGACAGGTTCGTACCGCCAGCCTTCGCCGCTGTCGGCTTCGGCCCTGGCCTCCTTGGTCATATAGGGCCTGGCGTCCGCGTACTCCATGTAACCAAGGTAGACGTCGACCTCAAACCCAAAGTGGTCGGCCTTCTCCCGGGCCTTGAATCGGGCCGCGACTTCGGCGGGCGTCCTGGTCGGGAGTTCCTGCGTTTCGATCGTCTGCACGGTCGTTTCTCCGGGGTTTCGGGGGCAGGGGAGGGGGGCATTTTTTCGCCGTTATGCATTAGCGCTGCGCGGGCCTTTTCCCGTGGACGCCGATTTCGCCGTAAGTCGTTTCGTTTTGCCTCAGACTTATGGTAATTGTAGCGCCTGTGGTTTACAGTGATTGTTAATCATTCCTCCCGGACCGGAACGGGATTCGACCCCGCCTACCGACTGACGGAGCACCCGCGATGCGGCGATCGCTCGGACGAGCCACCGGTTTCCTGCTCGGCGCACTCGTGTTCTCGGCTTCCCCAAGCCGGGGGGACGAGAAGGAGAAAGCCGCGTCCGCCCCCGCCCCTCCGAGGGGGGATGCCGTCGCCATCGAGCATTTCGAGAAGGAAGTTCGCCCGATCCTGGTGAACCGGTGCCAGGAATGTCACGGGGGGACCAAGCAGAAGGGGGGGCTGCGGCTCGACTCGCGAGGCGCCCTCATCTCCGGGGGCAACTCCGGCCCCGCGATCGTGCCGGGGAAGCCGGGGGAGAGCATCCTGGTGGATGCGATCAACCACGGCGAATTATTCCAGATGCCGCCGAAGTCGAAGCTCCCCGCCAGGGAGATCGAGGTCCTCACAACTTGGGTGCAGAACGGCGCCCATTGGGGCTACGAGGCGACCGCACCGCAGGCCGGCGCGAAAGTGGCGACCCCCGACCTGAATTCGGACAAACCGAGCGAGATGGTCAAGCAGCGTGCGGGCTTCTGGTCGTTCCAGCCGGTGCGGGATGTCGAGCCGCCGCCGGTGCAGGGGGAAGCCTCGACCTGGGCTCGCAACGGGATCGACCAATTCATCCTGGACGGCCTGCAACGGCAAAAGCTTCAGCCCGCCGCCGAGGCGAGCCGGAGCGCCCTGATTCGTCGCCTCTCGTTCGACCTGACGGGGGTCCCACCCACCCCGAGCGAGATCGACCGGTTCCTCGCCGATCCCTCGCCCGACGCCTACGAGAAGGTGGTCGAGCGATTGCTGGCGAGCCCCCGATACGGCGAAGCCTGGGGACGCCACTGGCTCGACCTGGCCCGCTATGCCGATACCGCCGGCCATGAATTCGATTACGAGACCCTGAGCGCGTTCCGGTATCGAGACTACGTGATCCGCGCCCTGAATGCGGATCTCCCTTACAGCAGTTTCATCACCGAACAGCTCGCGGGAGACTTGCTCGAAAAACCGCGACGCCATCCGACGGCCGGCACCAACGAGTCGATCCTCGGGACGGGCTTCTTCTGGCTCGGCGAAGGGTCGCATTCGCCGGTCGACGTACGCGAGGAAGAGATGCGCCGGGTCGACAACCAGATCGACGTCTTCTCCAAGACGTTCCTGGGGCTCACGGTCGGCTGCGCCCGCTGCCACGACCACAAGTTCGACCCGATCACCGCGCGCGATTATTACGCCCTCGCCGGCTACCTGAGAAGCTCGCGGTTTCAGCAGGCATTCCTGGATGGCCCCGACAGGATCGCGCCACTTGCCCAAAAGCTCAACCACCAGAAGGAATCGGTCCGCGATCAACTCCTCCAGGCCCTCCCGCTGTTGCCGGAGAAGCAACGGACGGAGCTTGCGGCCATCCTGTCGACAGACGAAGGGGGGGCGGATTGGGGGCAGGCCCCGCCGCAATCGGCGGACGCCGGGGCGAACCCAAATCCAGCTTCCGCAACCGGGCCGATCGTCTTCGAGACGTTCGACGCCCCGAGCTTCGACACCTGGCGGATCACCGGTGACGCATTCGGCGCCGGCCCCACCCGGGAAGGAGCATTTCTCCTCGAAGCGATCCCCAGGACCCCGACGACCGCCGACTGGCGGATTCGGCCCGTCGCGCGGGGCCTGGCCCACAGCGGCCTGCTCGGCAATGATTTCGAAGGCGTGCTGCGGTCCCGCGCGTTCACGATCGAGCGGCGATACATCCACATGCTCGCCTCGGGGCGTCACGGGCGGATCAACATCGTCGTCGATCGGTTCGACAAGAACCGAGACCCGATCTACGGCGGCCTGACCATCTCCGTGAATGCCGAAGATCCGCACGAGCTCAAGTGGATCACGCGCGACGTCTCGATGTGGTCCGGCCACTCGGCCTACTTCGAGTTGGCGGACGGTTCGTCGGCCGATTATTCCGGCGGCCAGACGAGGCGCAATCCCGGCGACGGATTCCTCGCGGTCGACGAGATTGTTTTCTCGGACCAGGCGACTCCCCCGGCGGCCCCGGCCAAATCGGGCCGAACCCCCGTCCCGCTGGGGCCGGTCCTCTCGGCCCTCGAACAGGCGCGGTCTCCCCTCCTCGCCGGGATCAACGCGGCCCTCTCGGATTATCAAACGGCCGGGGCCGGTATTCCCGAGCCGACCTACGGCCTGGCGATCGCGGACGGGAGCCCCGAGGACGAGCGCGTGCTGATCCGAGGCAATCACAAGAATCCGGGGGGACCGGTCCCTCGGCGGCTGCTCGAAGTGCTCGGCGGTCGCGAGGCGCCGAGGCCGGAATCGGGGAGCGGCCGGTTGGAACTGGCCCGGCAACTGACCGACCCCAAAAATCCCCTGGTCGCCCGGGTGATGGTGAATCGGCTCTGGCAGCACCATTTCGGCGTGGGGCTGGTCAAGTCGGCCGACGACTTCGGCGCGATGGGGCAGAAGCCGAGCCATCCGGAGCTGCTAGACTGGCTGGCCCGGCAATTCGTCGCGCGGGGCTGGTCGCTCAAGGCGATACACCGGCTGATGGTCACCTCCAGCACCTATCGGATGAAGAGCGTCCTCAACCCCGAGGCCGAGCGCATCGACCCCACCAACATGTACCTGCACCGGATGAACGTGAAGCGCCTGGAAGGGGAGGTGATCCGCGACGCGATCGTGTTCCTCTCCACCGGGCTGAACGAATCGATGTACGGCCCTTCGGTGAAGGTCCACCTGACCTCCTTCATGGAAGGGCGGGGGAGGCCGTCGGGCTCCGGGCCGCTCGACGGCGACCGGCGTCGCAGCATCTATCTGGGAGTTCGCCGCAACTTCCTCAACCCGATGCTGCTGGCCTTCGACACGCCGTCCCCGTTCTCGACCATGGGGAGGCGCAACGTGTCCAACGTCCCGGCGCAGGCGCTCACCCTGCTCAACGACCCCCTCGTCTTGACCCAGGCCCGGCTCTGGGCCGAACGCATCGCGCGGGAACCCGCGAGCGGATCGGCCGAGCGGGTCGACCGCCTCTACCGTGGCGCCTTCGGCCGTCCCCCCACCCCGGCCGAGGCCGAGGCGAGCCTGGCGTTCCTGGCGCATCGCGAGCGGGCGCAATCGGAGAATCCCGGCGCCGGCGACGCCTCGAATTCGAATCCGAACGATCGGACCCTCGCCGCCTGGGCCGACCTGTGCCATGTGTTGATCAACGTCAAGGAATTCATCTACGTTGAGTGAGCGAGGCCGCGAACCATGTACTGCCGACGATTCATCGATCGCCCCGTGTCTCGCCGAGAGATGCTCGCCCGCTGCGCCAACGGCTTCGGCGGCCTCGCGCTGACGGCGCTCCTGCGCGATCCCGCCTACGGCGCCCTGCTCGGCGAGGCCGAGGCCGCGCCGGAAGGGGCCGCGGCCGCCGCGAGCCCGGCGGTCAGTTATGCCATGGCGAAGCCGCACTTCCCCGCCAGGGCGAAGAGCGTGATCTTCCTGTACATGGACGGCGGGCCGTCGCACATGGACACCTTCGACCCCAAGCCCCGGCTGGACCGCGAGCACGGCCAGCCGATCAAGATGAAGGTGCAGCCGACCCAGTTCAACGACGTGGGGAATGTGCTGAAATCCCCCTGGCCGTTCAAGAAACACGGCCAGAGCGGGATCCCGGTCAGCAGCCTGTTCCCGAACGTGGCGAGGCACGTCGACGAGCTGGCGATCATCCGGTCGATGGTTTCGAATTTCTCCGAGCACACGAACGCCAACTACTTCCTCCACACCGGCAGCCTGGGGAGCGAGTGCCACGATTTGCCGGGCTTCGTGGTGCTCAACGGCGGGCTGATCCCCCCCGGCGGGCTGGACTGCTTCGGCAACGGCTTCCTCCCCGCCTCCTATCAGGGCTCGATCTTCAAGCCGGGCACGCAGGCCGTCGCCAACATCGCCCCGCCGGACGCGTCGAGCCAGGACCCGAGCAAGCGCGACCTGCTGCGCACGCTCGACCGGGGGGTGCTGGCGCGGCTCGGGCAGCACGACAGCCTGGAGTCGGCGATCGGCAATTACGAGTTGGCCTATCGGATGCAGGCGGCCGTCCCCGACCTGATGGACCTCTCCGGGGAGTCGCGGGCGACCCTCGACCTCTACGGCATCGACGACCCCTATCCGCCCACGCAGATTTACGCCCGCCAGTGCCTGATCGCGCGGCGGCTGGTCGAGCGCGGCGTCCGCTTCATCGAGCTGACCTGCCCGAACGTGGGGGGCGATCGCTGGGACCAGCACGGCGACTTGAAGGGGGGGCACGAGCGCAATGCGAAGGCCGTAGACTGGCCGATCGCCGGCCTGCTCGAAGACTTGAAGTCGCGCGGGTTGCTGGAATCGACCCTGGTCTTCTGGGGGGGCGAGTTCGGCCGAACCCCGATGGCCCAGGGATCCAACGGGCGGGATCACAACCCGTTCGGCTTCACGGTCTGGCTGGCGGGGGGCGGGATCAAGGGGGGGACCATCCACGGCGCGACCGACGACTACGGCTACCACGCCGTCGAGAACAAGGTCGAGATCCACGACCTCCACGCGACGATGCTGCACCTGCTCGGCATCGACCACAAACGCCTGACCTATCGCTTCGGCGGCCGCGACATGAGGCTCACCGACGTCCACGGCGAGCTCGTGACCGGCATCCTGGCCTGACACCGCGACCATCTCCGCGATTTCTGAAAGGCCATCCCATCCATCAGGGAATCGGTCGGCGAAATCGGTTCGTTCGCCGACGTAGGTGCTGGCTTCCGTTCAGCCTCACTACTATGATCATAAGACTCGCGGTTGTGCAGATACGCTCCGGGTGATCTGGTCGATTGATGTGGGGAAGGACATGAAGTTCTTGTACATCGCGGTCGTCATCGGCGTTGCTCAGGTAGGGTGCTCGCCGAAGGACGAACAGAGTCCACCTGCAAAGGCGGTCGATTCCACTCTGCCGTCCGATGATCTCGCCGCGGCTCGGAAGGGATTCGTCACCAGGCTCAGGGTTCGCGGCCCGGCCCCTCAGCCTTATCAGAATGAAGATCCCCCCGATGGAGCCCGGTTTGCCGAATACGAATCGGGCAATCTGAAGTTGAAAGGATTGCTCTCGACCAATGCCGACGAGGGGGGTAAACGGCCCGCCGTGGTCTACCTCCATGGCGGCTGGGCCTTCGGCGAGGGGGATTGGGACGACGCCGAGCCGTTCGCCAGGGCGGGCTTCATCGTCTTCATGCCGATGCTCCGCGCCGAGAACGGCAACCCCGGGATCTATGAGAGCTTCCTCGGCGAAGTCGACGATGCCATCGAGGCCGGGCGGTTCGTCTCGAAATTGCCGAACGTCGACGACCAGAATGTGTTCGTGGTCGGCCACAGCGTGGGGGCCGTGCTGACCTGCCTGGTCTCCATGTGCCAGTCGCCGTACAAGGCGGCGGCCGCATACGACGGTTATCTCGATATGGAGGCCTGGGCGGCGAATTCCGAGGATGAGCTCGTCCCCTATGACCGCAACGATCCCCGGGAGGTGCGGATTCGCAATCCCCTGGCATTCGCCGCGAGCATTCGGTGTCCGCTGAGGCTCTATGCCAGCCAGACCCGTCACATCAACGCGAGGCTCGCGGCCGGGGCCAAGGAATGCGGCAAACCCTGTGAACTGGTCGAGGTCTCGGGCAATCACCTGGAAATGGTCGCGCCGGCGGTCAGGCAAACGATCGCGTGGTTCCGGCAACTTGGGGCCCGCTGACGGCTTACCTCGCGATCGGCGAAGCGTTAATTTAGGATTCGAACCCGATCCGACCTCGCCCCCGCCGATGGTTCCTCGAATGAAGGGAGCTTTGATGCGACTCGCGTCCTGGATTGTTCCGGCGATCTTGATCGTGCTTCTTCCCCCCGGCTCGCTCCGCGCCGAGGAGCCCCAGGGGTCCGAGAAGGCCAAGGCCGGGTTTCGCGCGGGGGCCGCTCGACGCGATATCACCCCCGAGGGACCGACCCCGATGTGGGGCTATGGTGCGCGGCACGACATGCTCTCGCAGGGGGCGCTCGATCCCCTCCTGGCCAAGGCGCTGGTCCTCGAAGCCGGCGGCGAGAAGGTGGCCGTCGTCTCGCTAGACCTCGGGCGCGGACCCACCGCTCCGATGATGGAAGAGATCCGCCGCGAGACCGCCAAACGCGGGATCAAGCATCACCTGATCTGCGGCAGCCACACCCATCACGGCCCGGTGATCGAGCTGACCAACCAGGAGGGCTTCGGCAAGGGGAAGTTCGACGCGGCGGTCGCCTACTCCGAGAAGCTACCCAAATTGATCGTCGAGGCCATCGCCGAGGCCGACGACAAGCTCCAGCCCGCGAGGATCGGGGTCGGCCATGCCGAGTTGCCGCTCAACCGCAACCGCCAGTGGAAGAAGCCGAATCCCCCCACCGATCAGCTCCTCTCGGTCGTGCGGGTCGATTCCACGGACGGGAAGCCGATCGCGGTCCTCGTCAATTACACGGGGCATCCGGTGATGACTGACGGGCGGGTCCTGAAATTCTCGGCCGATTATCCCGGCTTCCTGCAAAAATCGGTCGAGGCCGCGCTGGGGGGAACCTGCATGTTCATCCAGGGGGCCTCGGGGGATATGAGCGTCAGCGCGCCGGAAGGGAAGAAGACGCCCCAGCAATTCGGCGAGCTGATCGGGGAGCATGCGATCCGGGTCGCGAAGGGGATCGAGACGAGGGTCCCCGAACACCCCTCGATCCATGGGAAGGTCGATCGCTTCCTGTTCGCGTCCCGGACCAACTTCAAGTCGGCGGTGGTGCAGGCCGGGTATTCCAAGGCGTTCTTCCCCGAGCTGATCCGGAACATGGCGCGCGACCTGGAGAAAGGGATCGATCCCGAGCTTTCCACGGTCCTGCTGAATGGCGAGATCGGCCTGGTGGGGGCCTCCGGAGAGTTCTTCTGCAACCACGCCAATCGGTTGCGTGAGCGAGCCGGGTTGCCGCATCTCCTCTTCGTGGGCTACTGCAACGGCCATCACCTCTATTTCCCGACGATCGAGGGGGCGGCCGAAGGTGGCTACGGCGCCGATGCCCCGGTGTCTCCGGTTGCCCTGGGGGCCGGCGAGGTGATGATGAATCGCGCACTCGCCAACCTCTTCCGGTTCAAGGGGAAGTTTCCTCCCCAGGCCCCCGAGGCGATCGAGGCGAAGTGACCGATGGGCGAGATCCCGCTCGAGGGCCGAGAATCCTCCGAATCCGGTGCGGAGGCGGCCGTCGACCTCCCGTTTCGCGAATGGTTCGACGCGGCCTGCGCGCGCCGCCTGCATCTGACGGAGGCCCAGGTCGCGCCGTCGAGGGAGTTTCAGTATCTGTTCGTCTCCGGCTTCCACAACGAGATCATGCCGCTCTATTTCTGGGGGAATATCCGCGAGCTGCGACGCCGGGGCGTCTCTTCGAAAGACATCAGGAGGCTCAACCCGAGCTCGCACCTGAAGTATGACACGGTGGTCGACTGGTTCGCCAAGACCCTCGAAAGCGTCACGAGCCAGACCTCGAAACGCGTGGTGATCGTCGGCCACAGCCGGGGGGCCTGCACCTCGCTGGCGGCGGTCCTGCAAAACCTCGACTGGTTCCGCGATCGCGTGGAGGCGATGTTCCTGATCCAGGGCCCCTTCGGCGGGACGGCCATCGCCGATTACGTGGTCGCCCGCGAGGCCCCTTTCCCCGCGACCTGGCCCCTGCGACGGCTCAACCTCGCGCGGTCACTCACCTCGCTGGAGCGCTTCGCGCTCCGCCTGGGGTGGGACTCGGGGCTCCACGACCTGACGCACGAGGCATCTCGGCATTACTGGGAGGAAGCCCTCCCGCCGAGTCGAGATCGATCGAGCGAGCTGGCCCGCGAGCTGGATCGCAGGGTCTATTTCATCACGGCAAGCATCGATCCCTCGCGGTCGCGGTTCCCCCGATCCGAGCTGGGATACATCCTCCAGGAAATCGACGGGGCGAACGACGGCGTGATCGCGCTGGCCGACCAGTCGATCGAGGGGATCGGGACGGTCCTCGGCCCGCTGGAGGCCGCACACACCGACCTCGTCTGGGGACTCTACTCCACCCCCGCGGCACGGCAATACCGCCGGGCGCTCACGCAGACGATCCTCCGAGTCCTCGCGGCCCGGCATGCGGGAGAGATCGGATGAGCGACGTAGAAATCTTGTGATCTTACAAGTAGACAAGGATCTTTTTATGTCTCTCACCCTGCGCTGGCGGTCGGCAAGCACACTCCCGGTGCGCGGCGAAAGCCTGAAGCCCGAAACCTTCGCCTCGCTGTCTCCCGGCGAGGCGGCCCACCTCGTGATCGGCCTGGGGAATACCAGGATCGAGCTGGGGGAACTGTTTGAGATCGACGGGAGCACCGGCGACGACACCTTGAAAATCGAGGGGAACCTCGACCACGTGCAGGGGATCGGGCAGGGGATGTCGCGCGGCAAGCTCGCGATCGAAGGGAACGCCGGGGCATTGCTCGGGGCGGGGATGTCGGGAGGCGAGCTGGAGCTTCACGGCCATGCCGGCGACTGGCTGGGCGCGGAGATGACCGGAGGACGGCTCCGCGTCCGGGGGAACGTGGGGGACTTCGCGGGGGCCGCGTTGCCGGGGAGCCGCCTGGGGATGCGAGGCGGCGAGATCCTGGTGGAAGGTTCGGGGGGAACGGATATCGGCCTCTCGATGCGGCGGGGCTTGATCGCCATCCTCGGCGATGCCGGCGATGGCCTGGGCCGAAGCCTGATCGCGGGGACGATCCTCCTAGGGGGGACCGCCCGGGGGCGGATCGGGGCCGGGATGAAGCGCGGGTCCCTCGTCCTGTTGACGTCCCCACCCGATCCCGCCTCGTTCCTGCTCCCCACCTTCCACCGCGCGGGGGTGTTTCCGGCCGGCTTCCTCGTCCTCTACAAGCGGCAGCTCGCCGAGTGGGGGTTCGAAATCCCCGTCCCGTAATCGGTATTGTCGGCCGGCTGGGAACGCTACAATGGCGATACGCTCAACGGCGGCCAGGGGGAAGTCCTGCTCTGCCCGCGCTGAGGGTTGTCTCGAGGATCGTTCATGATCGCGAATTTGAATGACCGCGCGTCGAAGGTCGTGGAACAGTTGATCGAGAGGGCCGACGAACGTCGGGTGGAGGTCCACCTCATCGAAGGCGGGGGGCGGGTCGTCGATTGCGGCATCAAGGCTCGGGGGGGGCTCGCGGCCGGGCTCGACCTCGCCCGGGTTTGCATGGGAGACCTGGCGACGATCGACCTCGTGCCGGGAGACATCGCCGGCCGGGCGATCCCCTACGTCCAGGTCTCCACCGATCACCCGGTCCAGGCGTGCATGGCCTCGCAATACGCCGGCTGGGCGATTTCGCTGAAGGACGAGAAGTATTTCGCCATGGGCTCGGGGCCGATGCGTGCCGCGAATGGCGAGGAGATGGTCTACATGCTGATCGGCTTTCGTGAGTCGTCGCCGAGGGTGGTGGGGGTGCTGGAGACCGACAAGCTCCCCGGCCCGGCCGTGATCGCCAAGATCGCGGAAGGGTGCCGCGTCTCGCCGGGTTCCGTCACGCTGCTCGCGGCCCCCACGGCGAGCATCGCCGGCGGAGTGCAGGTGGTGGCGCGGTCGGTCGAAACCGCCCTGCACAAGCTATTCGAATTGGGTTTCGACCTGAAGCGGATCGTCTCGGCTCATGGGATCGCGCCGCTCCCCCCGGTCGCCAAAAACGACCTCGCCGCGATCGGCCGCACCAACGACGCCATGCTCTACGGCGCCCGCGTGAACCTCTACGTGACCGGAGACGACGCAAGCCTCGAAGCGATCGGACCCAAGGTCCCGTCCTCCTCCTCGCACGATCACGGCGAGCCGTTCGAGGCGATCTTCAAGAAGTACAATTACGATTTCTACGCCGTGGACAACGGCAGCGATGTGATTTCCGAGAATGCCAGCG
>CALKTZ010000012.1 GCA_937997355.1 uncultured Planctomycetales bacterium
GGCTCGGTCGCGCCGGACGTCCTGGTCCGCTCGTTCTATTCATGAGCGCCGGGAAGACCCTGGCCGCGCTCGTCTCGGGGGACGGCTGGCATGTGGCCGACCTGCTCCGCGCCGCCGAGGCCCTGAACGTCCGGATCCATGCGCTCCCGTTCGCGCGGGTCGAGAGCCGCGTCGATCGACAGGCCGGGACGCTCGTCACGGTCGACGGCGTGGATCTCATGGCGGTCGACGGCGTCCTGGTCCGAATGATGCCCCCGGGGACGCTGGAGCAGGTGGTGTTCCGGATGGATGCGCTCCATCGGGTCGCCGCGAGCGGAGTCCCGGTCTCGAACCCGCCGCGTGCCGTGGAAGCGGCCGTCGACAAATATCTGAGCCTCTCCCTCCTCGCGGCCCGAGGAATCCCGGTCCCCTCGACCTGGACCGGCCAGACCGCCGACCAGGCCCTGGCGGCCTTCGACGCCCTGGGGGGAGACGTGGTCGTCAAGCCCCTCTTCGGCTCCGAGGGGCGCGGGCTCTTGCGGATCTCGGACCGAGAACTTGCCTGGCGCGCGTTCCACACGCTCGAACGCCTGGGCTCGATCTTCTACCTCCAGGAAGTGGTGCGGCATCCTGGCTACGATCTGCGCGTGTTCGTGCTGCGGGGCCGCGTGCTGGGGGGGATGCGACGATTCGCGAGCGACGGCGAGTGGCGCACCAACGTGGCGCTCGGGGGGCGTGCCGAGGCGGCCCGGGTGGACCCCGAATGCGAGCGGCTCGCGCTCGACGCCGCCCGGGCCATCGGCGCGGACATGGCGGGGGTGGATCTCATGATCGACGAGTCGCGCGGGGGACCGGTCGTGCTGGAGGTGAACGCGGTGCCGGGCTGGAAGGCCCTCGCGAGGGTGACGGGGGTGGATGTCGCCGCCGAGATCCTGCGAGGCCTGTGCGAGGCCCGGCCATGAACGCGTTCACCCCCGGACAGCTCGCCCAGTTCGCCTGCCTGCTCGAAGCGACCGCGCGCAAGCCGGGGAACGTCCACCCGCTCCGGCATTTCGACGATGCCCATTACCTCGATTTCGCCCTCAGCTCGGTCGTCATCGGCCCGCCGCTCGATCGCGCACGCGAGTCGGGCATCGGCCGGGCCGTGCTGGATGCGACGCGGGCCACCCGCGACGTGGTGAAGACCAACACCAACCTCGGCATGATCCTGCTACTGGCCCCCCTCGCCGCCGTGGCCCCCGAGATCCCGCTTGAGGAAGGGATCGAGGACGTGCTGGCCGCGACGACCGTCGACGATGCCGCGCAAGTCTATCGGGCGATCCGCCTGGCGGTGCCTGGGGGGCTCGGGAGTTCGCCCGAGCAGGATGTCTTCGCGGAGCCCACAATCACGCTTCGCGAGACGATGGCAATCGCCGCGGACCGCGACCTGGTGGCCCGCCAGTATGCCGACGGCTACCGCGCGGTGCTGGGGGAAGCGCTCCCGGAACTCCGACGGTCGCTCGGCGAAGGACAACCGCTCGAAACGGCGATCATCGCAATGCACTTGTTCCTGCTGTCGCGATATTCGGATTCGCTCATCGCGCGGAAGTGGGGGAAAGGCGTGGCCGAGGAAGTTTCCGAGCGAGCGGGCGAGGTTCTCGCCTCGGGCTGGCCGGGCGGGGATTACGCCTCTCGGGAACTGGCCCGATTCGACGCGTTCCTGCGAGGCGAGGGCAGGCGGATCAACCCCGGCACCGCGGCCGACCTGAGCGCGGCCGCCTTGTACGCCGCCCTGCGGGATGGGACAATTGCCTTACCCCGAGAATCCGGACCCGAGGGATGGGCCATGCGTTGAGCGATTCTCCTCTCTTCCTCAACCGGGAAATGGGCACCGTGCCGACCTCGTCGTATCAAGTCCGCGTCACCAAGGATTTCCTGGTCTTCTCGTCCGGGCATTTCATCACTTATCTCGGCGATCAATGCGAGCCGATCCACGGGCACAACTACCGGGTGACGGTCGAGGTTGAGGACGAGCTGGACGCGAATCACTATGTGATCGACTTCATCGCCCTCAAGGACTGGACGCTGGAGATCCTCAAGGAGCTGGATCATCGGATGCTCCTCCCGACCAAGTCGTCGCTGATCCTGCTCTCGGACGACGGCCCGAACGTTCGAGCCACCTATCGCAACCGCTACTGGAGCTTTCCGCGCGAGGAATGCGCCCTGCTCCCGATCGCCAACACCACGGCCGAGCTGCTGGCGTCGTACATCGCCGACCGGCTCCGCTCATCGATCGCGGCGCATGGGCTCTCGACCCCGCAAATGATCCGCGTTGAGGTCGAGGAATGCTTCGGCCAGTCGGCCCGCTACCAGTGGCGCCGGGACGCGGATTCTCCCCCCTTGATGTGATCGGCCGATTGTTCGTTCGAGTGAAAGATCCCGAGAAGGATGTCGCGGGTCGGGACGCCCCATACCCGGAAATTTCACCGGCTCAACATCAAAACACGTCCCCCCTCTCGGAGGGGGGATACAGAGGGGAGTTCTCCGATGCGAGGCTCCCGCTTCAGCGACCCCCTATAGTCCCCCTTGGCAAGGGGGACGGATTGGTTTTCAACCTGTGGTCGGTGGTTTCAGCATGAGCGTGGCGAGTTCGCTCCGTCGGACGCGTCCGTCGTGCAAGACCGAGCCGACCAGCACGCCGGAGGCCCCTTCGGCTTTCAGGTGTTGCAGGTCCGCCAATCCCGATACACCGCCGCCCACGAAGAGTTGACGAGGCCCGTCGCCGAGGAGGGGTCGAAGTTGCTGGAGAAGGACATCGGTCCCCGTCCCGCGTCCGGTGCCCACCCGCGCCAGGTCGAGAAAAAGGAGCCGCGTGAAGCCGAGGGCCTGCAATGCGTCGGCCATCTCGATGGCGGTCCGGGCGGTCCAGGCATCCGGCGAGGCGGTGAGGAGCAGGCCCTGAGATTGATCGACGCTGAAGATCACGCGGTCGGGGCCAAGCCGATCGAGAATGGCCACGGCCTCCTCGGGACCCTGGATCGATTCCAGGCCGATGACGAGCGACACGCCGCAACGTTGGCACAGCCCCTCGGCCTGTTCTCGATCTCGGAGCCCGGCGTCGAGCCAGAGGTCGAGCCCCTCGTCGAGCAAGGCGTCGTAAAGCCGGGTGTTCGGGGGTTGGCCCGCGATCGCGTCGAGATCGGCGAGATAGAGGGTGGAAAGGCCGAGCCGATCGCGATAGGACCGGGCGACATCGATCGGCCGGGAGCCTTGGTGTAGGATTGTCTTCAAGGGTTGATAGGAATCCCGAAGCCCGGCGATCGCGTGGACGGCGACCCCGCCCTTGATGTCCAGCACGGGGATGATGGAGAAGCTCGGAGACATGGCAGCGAGGAACCCCTGTTGACGCGGACGATCACGATCCTGATTCACGAATGGGTCACCGGGGGGGGGCTCGCCGGCTCGCCGCTTCCCGAATCCTGGGCGCGCGAGGGGAACGCCATGCGTCGCGCGATCGCGCGCGATTTCGCCTCGATCCCGACGATCCCCACCCGAGTCATCATGACGCTCGACTCCAGGCTCCCCCGTGAGCCAGGCCCCTGGGAGATCCTGCCGGTTGAGGAGGGGGGGGAGATTGAGACGGTCATGTGCAGGGCGTCGCGCGCGGATTACACGCTGATCATCGCCCCCGAGACGGACGGAATTCTAGCCGATTGGGCCGCCCGATTGGAGCGGCCGGGCATCCGGAGCCTGGGTTCGAACGCCGAGTCGATCGCACTCACGGGGGACAAGCTCGCCTTCGCGCGGCACCTGCGCGATCGAGGCATCGCGACCCCTCCCGCCCGGCTCGTCGAGGGAGGAGCCATTCCGTCCGTCGATCTCCCCTTTCCCGCGGTGCTCAAGCCGATCGACGGCGCGGGGAGCCTGGATACATATCTGATCGATACTCCCGAGCAACTCGCCGAGATTGTTCCATCCCACCCCTGGGGCGAAATGCTCGCGCAGCCGTATGTTCCCGGAGACGCGCTGAGCGCCTCGTATCTGGTGGATGTTGACGGAAATCCGCACCGGATCGGCATCGGCCGCCAGGCGATTGCAATCCGCGAGAATCGCTTTCAATATCTTGGCGGCGAGATACCGGCCTTCCCGGACCTCGACGACGGGCCGCTCCGCTCGGCGATCCGGGCGATCGCCGGGCTGCGCGGATACCTCGGCGTGGACTTCGTGCGAGATCGCCGGACCGGCGACTTGACGGTCATCGAGATCAATCCCAGGGCCACGACGTCGACCGTCGGACTGTGCCGGCTTCTGCCTCCTGGCCGGTTGGCCGGGGCCTGGCTCGCGGCATGCGGCGGCCCGGGGGCGAACAATCCCGAGATTTTCCGGCATCTCGCCGACAGGCTGGCGAATTCGCCGGGCATCGCCTTCACCGCCGACGGAACCTTTTTGCCGCGAACGGCCGAGAATCCATGAACGAGGACCGCACCATTTCCCGCTGGCTCGCGCTCGATGTGGGGGGCGCCAATCTGAAGGCCGCGCATTCCTCGGGGGAGTCGCGGTCGGTGGCCTTCGAGGTCTGGAAGCACCCCGACGACCTGGGCGAAGCCCTGTCTAGGCTGGCCTCGGCGCTCCC
>CALKTZ010000013.1 GCA_937997355.1 uncultured Planctomycetales bacterium
TCGGACTCATGGACGGCTCGGTCCGATTCGTGAAGAACACCGTCAGCAACCAGACCTGGTGGGCGCTCGCCACGCACGCCGGCGGCGAAGTGATCAGCGCCGATAGCTTCTGATCAACCCTCCGAGCGTTGCTTGTGTCGACTCGTGACCGAGGGCCGTGTCCGGCGGCCTTCGGGTCCGGTCCGCCCAATCAGTGTGTTCCGATCGGCGGCTGTGCCCGTCATTCGGCCAGCCGCCGATTCTCTTTTGCACGCACAAATCTTCCATCGACGTCCCGGCGATCCACCGGGCCGGCGGGATGCGCCGAGGGCCTTGATCATGCGCGATTCGTTCGACCGTGTTCGATCCAATCCCGGAACCTTCACCGGGCTGATTTTGACGATCCCGCTCCTGCTCGCCGGTTGCGGCGACAAGGCAGCGTCGGTCCCCGAAGGGTTGCACCTCCAGCGAGTGACGGGGAAGGTGACGCTGAGCAATGGGACGCCGCTATCCCAGGGGAAGATCGTCCTCACCCCCGCGAACGGAGGCGCCGAGCCCATGTCCGGCTGGCTCGACTCCGACGGAACCTTCACGCTGATGGAAGGGAATGGGCTCAAGATCGCGCACGGCGAATTCCTGGTCCACATCGAGCCCCCCAAGATCCCGACCGACGCCGGCATCACGCCCAAGGCGCAGGCGATCATCGCGAAGCTGCAAAAGTCGATGCAGCAGATCCCCGCCAAGTACCAGAAGACCTCAAGCTCGGGGCTCAAGGTCACCATCGGCCCCGAAACCAACGAGCTGAAAACGATGGTGCTCAAATAGGAGGTTTCGCGGACCCCCGAATCTCGGCTACCATCTCGCGGCCGGGCGAGATAGGATACTCTTGTTCATAATCATCATTCCGATGGTTCCGATTCGCCCACGACCGACCGGCAGCCCGACCGATGCCCCAGCTCAACATGTTCGATCAACCCGAGCCGCTCGCGCCCCAGGCCGCCCGGCTTGAGCCCAGGCTTCGCGCGATGGCCGACGCGGGCATCCGGTTCGGGACGAGCAGTTGGAAGTACCCCGGCTGGATCGGGTCGATCTATTCGCCGGGCCGCTATGAGACCCGAGGCAAGTTCAGCAAGGCGAAGTTCGAAGCCGATTGCCTGGAAGAATATGCGCGCATCTTCCCGACGGTTTGCGGCGACTTCTCATTCTATCAGTTCCCGTCGTCGGCCTACTGGCGCGATCTCTTCGACGTCTTGCCGGCCGATTTCCGGATCGGCCTGAAGGTCCCCGAGGACATCACGGTCGCGGTCTGGCCCAAGCACGCGCGATACGGCAACAAGGCCGGCCTGCAAAATGAACACTTCCTGGACGTCGGGGCGTTCAAGACCCTGTTCGCCTCCCGATTGAAACCCCACGCCGACAAGCTGGGGCCGCTCATCTTCGAATTCGGAACGTTCAACAAGCAAGTCTTCCCGAATCCGACCGCGTTCATTCAGGCGCTCGACCCCTTCCTGGGCTCGCTCCCCTCGGGCTTCCAGTACGGGGTCGAGATCCGCAATCCCGAGTATCTGACCCCCGCCTATCTCGCAATGCTGGCCAGTCACAATGTGGCCCATGCCTACAACGCATGGACCCGGATGCCCGTCCTCCCCGACCAGGCCGCCATCCCCGAGGCCGATACCGCCGACTTCGTCGTCGTGCGGGCGATCCTCACCAGGGGGCGAACCCATGAGGAAGCCGGCAAGGAATTCGAACCTTTCGACAAGGTCCGGCGGCCGGATGAAACCGCAAGGGCGGGCATCATCCAGATCGCCAGGAACGCCCTGAAATTGAAGAAACCCGCATACGTTTTCGTCAACAATCCGCTCGAAGGCAACTCCCCCGGCACGATCGAAGCCGTGCTCTCCGCGTTCGGCGACGCTTAAGAGAGGATCAGCCCCATGACAGCCACGGCCCGGACGGAATCCTCGTCAAAAACGCTGCTCGTCAAGGATGCCCGAATCCTGGTCACCATGGACGACCGTCGCCGGGAGATTCCGGGGGGCGGGCTGTTCATTCGCGACGGCAAGATCGAGCAGGTTGGACCGACCTCGGAACTTCCGGGCGAGGCCGACGAGGTCCTCGACATGACCGGTCGGGTCGTATTGCCCGGATTGGTGAACACGCATCACCATCTGTATCA
>CALKTZ010000014.1 GCA_937997355.1 uncultured Planctomycetales bacterium
AAGATGCTCAAGCCCCACTACTTCATCGAGAACCAGGTCGGCGGGGTGAGCCGGCATGCGAACCTCGCCCCCGCGATGAGCACCCTCATCATCATCGGGCATGTGAAGGACGGTGTTGACCTGGCGCGGCAGCATCACCTCCCCGGGCCGATCATCGACCTGATCGAGCAGCACCACGGGACGACCCTCGTGGAATACTTCTACCACGAGGCGAATCGGCGTAACGGGGCGAGCTTGGATGGGACGACGATTCTGGAGAGCGCATTCCGCTATCCGGGGCCGAAGCCGCAGACCAGGGAGGCGGCCATCCTGATGGTCTCAGACGCCGTCGAGAGCGCCAGCCGGTCCCTCTCCGAACCCACCCCCTCGCGGCTGGAGGGGCTGGTGACCGACATGATCGACAAGCGGCTCCGCGACGGCCAGTTCGACGAGTGCGGCCTCTCCCTCCAGGAGATCGCCGACATCCGCGAGTGCCTGATCAAGTCCCTGATCGGCATCTATCACGGGCGAGTGAAGTATCCGGAACAGCGGACCGCATGATCCGCCCCAGCCCCTCAAAACCGATCGCCCGGAGATGACGTTCAAGCCGGAAGTTGGAGGAGATTCCAGAATTGGATCATCCTGACGAGTTTTTCGTTTCATCCATTGAAATCGAACTGAGCGATACGCAGAATCAGCTTCGGCCGGACCGCGCCTTGCTGAAGCGTCTGGTCCACGACGTCTTGAAGATCCAGGAGGTCGCGAGTGCGTCCATTTCGCTGGCCCTGGTGGACAATGCGACGATCCGCGAGATCAATCGTCGGCATCTGGACCACGATTGGCCGACCGACGTGATCACCTTCCCCCTCTCCTCGGAAGGAGACGCAACCCTGATCGGCGAGATCGTCGTCTCGGCCGAGATGGCCCGCGATTCGGCGGCCGAGTTCGGTCACGACCCCTGGGCCGAGCTGGCACTCTACGTGGTGCATGGGCTGCTTCACCTCCAAGGTTATGATGATCTGACGGAGGAGGCCGCCCTGGAAATGCGCCGACGCGAGGGAGAAGTCCTGGCCTTGCTCGGCCTCCCGAACGCCTATTCCTGGACGGAAGCCCGACCTCGACCGTGAACGAACCCGGAGTGATTTCGTTGTCCGGATTGCCCACGTTTTGGTGGTTCTTGCTCGGGCTCGCGGCCTTGCCGCCGCACCTGGGTTTGATCGCACTCACGAAAGCGCTGAGGAACTATTCCCGCCGCCGGCTCGAAGAACGTTTCGACGCGAGCGGCAACTGGCAGGTCGTCGACGAGATCGCCCATCTCGACGAACGGACCTCGCGCGCCTCCGAGGCATTGTCGCTGGTGACGGGCTCGTTCCTGGCGTTCACCCTGGGGGTGGGGCTTGCTCGGGGAGTCTTCGTCGGCGACATCGCGTCGATCCTGCTCTGCCTGATAATCCTGCTCTGCGGGGGCTACATCCTGGCGAGCGTGTTCGGGACGGTGTTCGCCGAGGCGATCATCGAGATCCTCTGGCCTTTCTCGGGCATCGTCCGATCGGTCTCCCTGCCGCTGACGATCGGCATCCGGCAGCTCGAACGGCTCACCGCGTATCTCTCCGGGGCCGAGGAGGCCTCCTCCCGGCCCGCCAGCGTCGAGGTGGAGGTGGAAGTCCCGGCCGCCGATTCGGAAGAATCCGAGGACATGGGGGCCGAGCTTCCGGATAAGGCCCGGGAGATGCTCGAACATGCCGTGAAACTCACCCGGACCGATGTATTCGATCTCATGACTCCCCGGACGGAGATCGTTTCGCTTCGTTCCACGGCCTCCGCGAAGGACGCGGCCCGAATTTTCCGAGAGTCGGGGCTGAGTCGAATCCCCGTGTATGGGGAGAATCGCGACGACGTGATCGGCATCCTCTACGCCAAGGACCTCTTCCCGCCGCTGACCGACCCCGAGCAGGCCGGGCGGGTCCGCCCGGCCGATCTCGTCCGCCCCCCGTTCTTCGTCCCGGAGTCGAAGAACGCGTTCGAATTGCTCGAAGAGTTCCGGGCGCAGCGAACTCAGATTGCCGTGGTCCTCGACGAGTATGGAGGAGTGGCCGGGCTCGTCACCCTGGAAGACCTGCTCGAAGAGCTGGTCGGGTTCATCGACGACGAGCACGACGAGCCGACCCCGGCCAATTCG
>CALKTZ010000015.1 GCA_937997355.1 uncultured Planctomycetales bacterium
CGAGCCAGTCCCTATTTTCGCTCCGGCCTCCGGTACAGCATGGTCGCTCAAACGGCCTTCGGCTCGACCGAGAAGCCGTGCTGCTCGCGGTGATACGGGCCGTCGTACTTCTTCGATGACTTGAACAGCTCGAAGCGGCCGTCCCCCGCCAGATACAGGACCTTGGCGTCAACGGCCGCCATCTCCTGGGCGGTCATCGGGGTGAATTCCCGGACGATCTTGAGGTTCTGCTCCAGGATCTTCTCCGACTCGATCCCCGAGACGAGCGTCGAGATCGGCAGCGAGAAGACATAGCGCAGCGCCTCGTCCACCGGCACCTTGGCCTGGCTGACGATCTTGCCGTCGCCGCCGAGGCTCTTCATGCCGATCGCGCCGATCCCCCGCTGATTGAGGACGGGGAGGACCTGATGCTGGAAGCTGCGATAGCTCCCGTCCATGACGTTCAGGGGCATCTGCACGGTCGCCCAGTCGTAGGGCTTGCCGAGCATCTTCAGGTGGATCTGCGGGTCCTTGTGGCCGGTGAACCCCAGGTAGCGGATCTTCCCCTGTTCCTTCGCCTTGAGGGCATATTCGATCGCGCCCCCCTGGGCGAAGATCCAGTCCGGATCGTTGTCGTAGCAAATCTCGTGGAACTGCCAAAGATCGAGATGGTCAGTACGCAGCCGTCGCAGGCTGTCTTCGAGGTGAGTCTGCGCATCCTTGGCGGTCCGGCCGCAGCATTTGGTCATCAAGAAGACCTTGTCGCGGATCTTCCCTTCCTGCAGGGCCTTGCCCATCCGCTCCTCGGACATCCCGTCGTGGTAATCCCAGGCATTGTCGAGGAAGGTGATTCCCTCGGCGACGGCGTGCTGGATCAGTTTCAGGCTGTCGCGTTCCTCCTTGGCCCGGGTGCTGTGATGTCCCCCGAGGGCGATCATCGTCACCCATTCGCCGGTCTTGCCGAGCGGCCGGAGCGGAATCCCCCCCTCATTCTTCTTCACGGCCGGGGCCTGAACCTGGGCCAGGGCCTGGGTAGCCCCCGCCTGGGCATTGGCGACGGCCGAGGCCGCGATCCCGGCGGTAATCCCCCCCTTGACGAACTCGCGCCGACTGGAATTTCGCGGAGTCATGTTCCCTCCCTTTCGCTCGCCCCGCCTTGAAGGGTACGAGAGACAATTCCCGGAGAACTTGGTATTCTCGTATTCAGGTGCCTCGGCCCGATGGGAAGCCGATCCCAAATGCTTTCCCGGCACGGTAATTAAAGCAAGCCTGATGCCGAGCGATCCGGACAACGGCCGATTCCGGGAGGCATTTTCGCCGGAAATCGCCGCGAAACAAAGGCTGAAACCGTGTCGTTCCGGATTCGAATCACGCCACCGCCACCACCATTGAACCGACCAAACCCATGAAACCGCTGCACGTTAAGCTCGATTATGGCCGAACCGGACTGGATGTGGAACTCCCCGCCGATCGCGTGGTGGGCCCCCTCGCGATTCGCGACGTCCCCCCGCTCGAAGATCTGGACGGGGCCATCAGGGCAAGCCTCGAAAAGCCGATCGGCACCCCGGCCCTCGCGGAAATCGCGCGGGGCAAGAAGGATGCCTGCATCCTGATCTGCGACATCACCCGTCCCGTGCCGAATCGCGCGATCCTGACCCCCATGCTCAAGGTGCTGAACGACGCCGGAATCCCGCGCGACAAGATTTTGATCCTGGTCGCCACCGGCCTGCACCGCCCCAGCACCGAGGCCGAGCGGCTCGAAATGCTCGGCGAGGAGATCGCCTCCACCTATCGGGTCGAGGATCACTACGGGACCCGGCTCGAAGAGCACACGTTCCTCGGCACCACCCCGCGCGGGGTCCCCGCCTGGATCGACACCCGCTACGTGACGGCCGATCTCAAGATCACCACCGGCCTGATCGAGCCCCACCTGATGGCCGGATATTCGGGAGGCCGGAAGCTGATCTGCCCCGGGATCGCCGCCCTCGAAACGGTCAAGCTCTGGCACGGCCCCGACTTCCT
>CALKTZ010000016.1 GCA_937997355.1 uncultured Planctomycetales bacterium
GAGCAGGGTCCCGCCGGTCCAGAAGGCGCCGTGGAGGGCCGCGAAGATGTCGTCCGAGGGCTTGACCGCCTCGCTCATCAGGTACTTTTCGAGCAGCTCCGGATGGTCCTTGGTCGCCCGCTTCAGGTCCGTGAAGATGGCCCCGCCCGGGAGTGTCGCCTTCGGCCGGTCGATCGAGACGCCGTTGACGTGCTGAACGCCCGACCCGGCCCCGTGGCTCGCGACGAGGGTTTCCCAGGCGCGGTCGAGGGCGGCCTTCGCCTCGGCGGCGGGCTCGGCCAGCGCGGCGAGCGGGGAGAACGTGTCGAGCTTGAGCGGCCGGAGGTCGGTCCGGCGCCACTCCTCGTCGCGAAAGCTCGGCCAGGCGAATGCCTGGTAACGCGCGAAGGCTTCTTGCCTGCGGGCGGTCAGCCACGCGGGCTCGTCTCGGCCCTTGAGGAATGAGGCCAGGGCCGACTCGGTAAAGCCACTTGTGGACGCGGTAACGGTGCTCATCTCGGGAAAATTTCTCGTCAGGATGGTGAATTAGGCTCGCGCGGCGTCCTCGGATTCGCGTCTGTCATATTCGAGGAATAATTCGTCGGCGTGCCGGTCAATGATTTCATCGTCGAGCGTCGAGCTTTCATCAACGAAAGAGGACTGCCGCTGTCGCTCAACGAAGTGTTCAACGAGTGACTGTGCAAGTTGGTTATAAACGCCGGACACCTTGGAATCGTCGCCGATATACCGAATTCGGACGACGCCGAGATGGGTGCCAAATCGCTCGTTCGCGATCGCAACCCCGTCCATCACCTCGCGGCAGAGATCAGTGTGCGGGTCCATGATTTCCAACACCGGCTCGTCGTGAGTGCGCAGGCGTTCCAGGACAGGCGTGTTACCTTCTCCTGAGTAAGCCGAGAATTCGATGCCCAGGTAGTTGTGGGTTGGCCCCGTGATCCGCGTCACGACGTCGAGATTTTGGATTTTCGAGAATTGCATGTTTCAGCCCCACAGTTCCAACGGAGCCGGGAATCGCTTTTGAGCAGCCCTATGGGCTTTCAAATAGCTTGGGCCATGCCGACGCATGTACCATGCCTCGGCGGTCTCGTGTCGAAGTAATTGCAGATCCGAGGGAGAGAATTCCCCATCCTTCAGCCTCTGCCACGCCTCGGCAATGATTTGATCGCTGTCGAAACGTGCCAAGGTTGGAGCAACCCCCAACGCCTCGTAAGCATCGAGGAGATGCTCCTGAATGAACAGATGATTCTTGATTTTAGCGATATTGGCCACTTTCCAGCCGGTCCGCCGAGCGATGGCGACGATGTCCGTCTCGTCTCGACGGATGTTGTCATAGAGTTCGTCAACGAGGTCGTGAGCCACGATTCGTTCGAGCCTTCATCACCCCACCGAGCCTTCCATCTGGAGTTGGATCAGCTTGTTCATCTCGACGGCGTATTCCATCGGCAGCTCCTTCACGAGCGGCTCAATGAACCCGCTGACGATCAGGGTCGAGGCTTCGGCCTCGGAGAGCCCGCGGCTCATGAGGTAGAAGAGCTGCTCCTCGCCGATCTTGGAGACGCTCGCCTCGTGGCCGATCTTGACGTCATCCTCGTCGATCTCGATGTACGGGTAGGTGTCCGACCGGCTCAGGGGGTCGAGGATCAGGGCGTCGCAGACGACGCTGCTCTTGGAGCCCTTGGCGCCGTCGGCGATTTTCAGGAGGCCGCGATAGCTGGCGCGCCCGCCATTCTTGCTGATGCTCTTGGAGATGATCCGCGAGCTGGTGTACGGGGCCTCGTGGACCACCTTGCCGCCGGCATCCTGGTGCTGCCCCTTGCCGGCGAACGCGATCGAGAGGATTTCGCCGCGAGCCCCCTTGCCGACCATGTGGACGGCCGGGTACTTCATGGTCAAGCGGCTGCCGAGATTGCCGTCGACCCATTCCATCAGGGCGTCCTCGTGGGCGACGGCCCGCTTGGTGACGAGGTTATAGATGTTGTTCGCCCAGTTCTGGATCGTCGT
>CALKTZ010000017.1 GCA_937997355.1 uncultured Planctomycetales bacterium
CCCCGCCGTGAAAGATCAATCCTGGGTCCGGAACCCGATCGACTCCCTGATCCTTGCCCGTCTGGAGCGGGAAAAGTTGGCTCCCGCCCCGGAGGCGGATCGAATCACCCTGCTGCGTCGCGTGACCTATGACCTGACGGGCTTGCCTCCTACCCTCGAAGAGATCGACGCGTTTCTCGCCGACAAGTCGAGCGACGCCTACGAAAAGCTGGTGGATCGGCTGCTCGATTCTCCCCACTACGGCGAGAAGTGGGGGCGTCACTGGCTCGACCTGGTCCGCTACGCCGAGACTAATGGCTACGAGCGCGACTCGGCGAAGCCGAACGCCTGGCGCTACCGCGATTATGTGATCGATTCCTTCAACAAGGATAAGCCCTACGATCGGTTCCTCACCGAGCAACTCGCCGGGGATGAGGTCGATCCCAATTCCCCCGAGGCGATGATTGCCACCGGCTACTATCGGCTCGGCATCTGGGACGATGAACCCGCCGACAAGCCCCTGGCGCGGTACGATGTGCTCGACGGCATCCTCTCGACCACGACGCAGGTCGTCCTGGGGATGACGGTCAACTGCGCCCGCTGTCACGACCACAAGAAAGACCCAATTCCTCAGTCGGAGGATTACCGGCTCCTCGCGTTCTTCATCGACATCACCAACCAGGACGGGAAGAACTCGAAGAAGATCAACACGGTTTCCGCTTCCGCCAGGGAAAAGGAAATCGACGTGATGTGCGTCAAGGAGTCCGGGAAGAATGAGGCGCATGTCCTCCTGAGAGGCAATCCCAACCTGCTCGGGCCGAAGGTCGAGCCGGGAGTGCCGATTGTCCTGGGGGGAAATCAGGCGACGTTCGTGGCCGGGCCGGGCAAGCGCCGGGCGCTGGCCGAATGGCTCGTCGATCGCCGCAATCCCCTCACGGCTCGGGTTTTTGCCAACCGGCTTTGGCATTATCACTTCGGCCGAGGGATCGTGCCGTCCACCAATGACTTTGGCAAGCTCGGGGAAAGCGCGACTCACCCGGACTTGCTCGATTGGCTGGCGTCGGAGTTTCAGGATGGCGGTTGGAAGATCAAGCGGATGCATCGGATGATCCTCCGCTCCAGCACGTACCGGATGTCGTCGCAGGCCAGTCCGGAAGGGCTGAAACATGACCCGTCAAATCTCCTGTTCTGGCGGTTCCCGATGCGGCGGCTCCAGGCCGAGGAGATTCGAGATAGCATTCTCGCGGTAACCGGGAACCTGAATCTGAAGGCGGGAGGGCCGAGCATCTTCCCCCCGATCCCTCGCGATGTCCTGGCCGGTCAGTCGAAGCCGGGGGCGGGTTGGTCGGTCTCAACGCCCGCCGAGGCCAACCGGAGGAGTGTTTACGTCCATGTGAAGCGGTCGCTGATCGTGCCGATCCTGGCGATCCATGATTCCGCCGATACCGACTCCAGTTGCGCGGTTCGCTATACCACGACCGTCCCGACGCAATCGCTCGGCCTCCTCAATGGGGCATTCGCCAACGAACAGGCCAGGGATTTCGCGAGCCGGCTTGAGCGAGAGAATCCGAACGATACCCCCGGCCAAATCCGCAAGGCAATTCGGCTAACGACCTCGCGCGAGCCGACCTCCGAGGAGATCACGCGAGATATAGCATTCGTGGAGAAGCTTCGGGCCAATCAACGCATGAATGCCGCCGATGCGCTCGTGCAATACTGCCTGCTCAGCCTGAATT
>CALKTZ010000018.1 GCA_937997355.1 uncultured Planctomycetales bacterium
AAGACCAGGCTGCCCGGTTCGGGAACCGCCGAGACGAAGCCTTGCACCACGACGATGTGGTCATTGCTTCCGAAGGTGGAAAAGAGAAAATCCCCCGAGATCGGGTCGAGGAATGCGCCCTCTGCCCCCACAAGGCCGGTGATGAAATCCTGCCGGGTGGCAAGAATCGGATTCCCGTTGGCATCCACTTCATAGGCGCTCACTCGGCCTTGCTGATATTCCGAAATCAGCATGCTGGGGACCGAGAAGCCTGGCGAGCCCGGCGTGATGTAAACGAGCCCCTCGGGACCGAACGGGATCGTCGTTTCCAGGGTCACGTTGCTGACGTCGTAGGTTCCGGAACCGTCGGGAGTGAGATCGGCGGTGTAGAATCCGCCGCTGCTGTACGAGGCGATCTTGAACTGCCCCGCGCCGGGTGCGTAACTTGGGACGAACACCAGCGTTCCAACGGAACTGCTAATGCCGAGCGCCGTCAGATCGATCGTCTTGTCGGTCGTCGAGCTGCCGGGTTTGATCTGTCCGAGCGTATTGGTGTTGTATCCGGTATAGAAGAGGACGCCGCCGGGCCCATAGGCCAGTCCACCGTCAATAAACGGGGCATCGGAGTAAAGCGTCGTCGTGCCGGTGAAGCCGTTGATATGGCCGCCGGAATCGCGGGTGATGCCGACCGCGTAGATCGCCCCCGCGCCACCGTTCGCCGCGCCCCCCAGGAGTAAGGTATCCTGAGAACCCGAGAGGATAGTCAGACCGCCATAGCTCGTGGGAACCCCGGGAGCCGAGCCGAGATTTACCAGCGAATAATCTCCGGCAAATCCGGGAGCAATCGACTCCGCTTGTGAGCGGCCCGTGCCCAAGACAAATAATGCACAGCCCATGGCCCATGGCGCAATCGCCCTGAGCATGCGACCTTGGATGGATTTCACGAGAGCCTCCTTTTCGACTGTCGATCAAGTTTGCGCGGAGTATGTCCCAAGATACAAAAATCGCCTACGGTTGAACTTGTGATGAATGGCAACGGCATCGGAGCCGATTGGAACCCGCGAAATCGGACGGACCGAGTCCTAATTTCTTCGACGGGAATGATCACTTTTGGTTGAAATCATTGATGAGAGTACCGATGTCGCGAGGCAGGATCAAGAGTCGTTTCTAGAAGTGTTGAACAATGGCAACATGGAAAAGCGCGCCGTTCGGAACGATCAACATGGCGGCGTGATCTCGAAGCCTTCCACCGAGTTCAACGCGTCTGGGTGGGAGGGAAGCCCGCGCCGTTGCGTGCATTGGGGACCAGGCCCATGATTCGGCTGCGGGGTTGGCTCAGATCAACGATGATCGGCTTGGAGTTGTTCGTTTCGGCACCGCCGATATGGCCGAGGGAGTCGGAGGTTTCGACTCTCAGGTGAAACTTGCCGGGAGTTCCGGGGGGAACGGCCCAGATGAATTGTCCGGAATTCGGTTGCCCCTCCACAATCGTCTCCCAGGACGAGCCGGGTTGGTCGCGACGCCAGAGGAGCCGGGTTGCATCGGACGACGGGTGCGGGTCGCTCGACCGCCAGGCGATGGCGACCTTGCCCGCATGATCTCCCGTTCCCACCTGAACCTGATCGATCTGTACCACGGGGGGCGTGGAATCGACCACGATCCAGCGATCGGGTTGATCTCCGGGCACCGGGGGCTGATCCCCCCGTCCGAATGCCGATCGCGAGACGAGCCGAATCCCATAAGTCCCGTCGCTGCCAAGATCAACATCAATCGGGGAGACCTTGTCGAGATCCGCGCACTGGAAGACCCAGGTTCGGCCTCGATCCCGCGTCACCCAGAGTTCGACAGTCGCCGGCCCGTTGGGGCCGGCGTCGATGATCTCGTATTGGAGCGCGAATTTCGGATTGCCGACGGGCGGCAGCGGTTCGCTCGTATTTCCAGCCGCCGGGCCCGACGGCTGGACCGCCCCCGAGCCATTCGGCGATCCGAATAAGTTGCCCTGTCCCGGATTGCCCATCCCGACCGAACCCCCGCCGACTCCGGGCGACGCGGGCATTGAATCGAAGATGGATCCTCCGGGTCGGCTGCCCGGATGCATCTCGCGTCCGGCATTCCCGGCGCCCGGCGCGCGATCGAAGGCCGAGTCCCCGGCGTTCGATGCCGATTGACCGGGCCTGGCGACGGGCCGGGAGAGAGACGCCGCCCCTTTCACCCGGCTTGTGCCCGATCCTCGGGGGCGTCGATCCTCGCCCCCCTCGTCGACAGGGGCGAAACCGGGTCCCGCCATGATCCCCGCGCTGTCGGAGACTTGCGAGATGGACGGGGGCGGGGGCTCGTCCTGGCGGTTTTCCGCGGAAGACGAAGGGGGAAGGCTCGCAGTCCCGTCGGAGATCACGAGGTTTTCAACGGCTTCATTCCCCGCCTTGTCGCCGACCACTGCCCGCACCTCGACCGAGTCGGCCGTGTCGACATCCCATCGCTGAGAGCCGATCAGCGCGGCCTTTCGAACGGGGACCTTCCGCCACTCTCGGACCCCTGCGGGCTTGTATTCGAGCACGAACGACTTCAGATCCAGGTTCTCATCCCGCACCTCCCAGCGCACCGCGACCTCGGTCCCTCGCCGCCCTTCGGGCTCGAGAGTCAGCGACGGGGCCTTGGTATCGACCATGACCTTCATCCCCGGCGCGACATCCTCGTTGGCCGACGGATAAAGCTGGCCGTCCGTGCCGTGGATCCGGACCGCGAACCAGTACTCACCATCCCTGGCCGCGCGATAGGTAAAGAACGGACGGTCCGGCTCGACCCGACTGGCCGCTTCCCAGTGCTCCCCCAGATCCTTGGAAGCCCAGAGCTGGAGCCATTTGATCTTAGAACGCCCCGCCTTCTCGATATCGAACGGAATTCGGAATGATTTCTTATTCGTATAATGAAGCGAACCCTGATCCGATCGAGGCCCGGCCTGACCTTCGGACGCCGAACCTCGCCCCTGGGCCAGCGCCGATCGAGATCCCAGAACCCCGGCCGTCGCCAATGCCAGCGCAAGGCCCAGGGAAAGAGCCAGGTTGCTCCCCCCGGAGAATCCTCTTTGCGCAGACAGGCGTCCGGCCATTGCGTCCGTCCTCTCACTCTGAGTTTCGTGGCACTCGGGCCGCGAAACGCCCCCGAAAACAATGCCTCGGAGGCGCATTCCATGACTTATGCCGGTTTTATCGACTCTCCCGCTTTTCGCCTTGAGCATGATTCGTCCGAAGACGAGATGTCACACGAATTTAGTGGCGATCAGCCGAAAACCGGGCAATTGGGCTGAAATTGCTAAGAGTGGTAACGAAGGCAATTTCAATTGCCTGTGCGAAACTGGCGAATCAAGGTTGAGTACTGTTTGGCGAGATCGCGGATCTTATCAAACTGACCGGCGGCGATCGCCTTGGGATCGACCAGGGCGCTCCCGACTCCGAGGCAGCAGGCCCCCGCCTTGAGGAAGGCTTCGGCCGTGGTGAGGTCGACCCCTCCGGTCGGCATGAGCCGAACTTGCGGGAGCGGCCCTCGAAGGGCCTTGAGGAAGGGGGGGCCACCGATATCGGCCGGGAAGACTTTCACCACGTCGGCCCCCGCTTCCCATGCGGAAACCACCTCCGTCGGGGTGAACGCGCCGGGCATGATCACCTTGTCATAACGGCGGCAGAGCCGAATCACGTCCAGGTTGACGGTCGGCGCGACGATATATTCCGCGCCGGCGAGCAGGGCGGCGCGTGCGGTTTCCGGGTCGAGGACGGTGCCCGCTCCCAGGATTACCGAGTCGCCGACTTCCTTTCGGACCTGGCGAATAACCTCGATGGCGTCGGGGACCGTGAAGGTGATCTCGGCCGCCGTGACCCCTCCTTCGGCCAGGGCTTGCACCACCTTCACCAGCGATTCGCTCGACTCCGAGCGGACAACCGCCACGATCCCTCCGTCCAAAATCCGCTTCAGGGTCTGCTCTCGAGTCATGGCTCGTCCTTCCTGCAAATCTTCAACAATCAATCCGGATTTCCGGTTATTTCAGGTCGTCCCCGATCAGGGAAACGAACCGACCAAAATGCTCGGAGAACTCATCCGCGAGCCGATGCGACTCGGAAAAAAGCTCGCCGACGCTGGAATTCAGCGAAAAGGCGACCGCGCCTTGCCCGAGGTTGACCCGGATCAGTCCGAAGGGAACCACGCGCATCCGCTTGAGGGTCCTGGCGCCTTCGTCGAGGGCCTTGCGGAGCGTTTCCTCATCGTCCGGCCCGATCGGCTCGGGGGTTAGAATGACGACCGACAGGCCGATGATCAGCCCCTGCCAGGGAGGAAACCGGCTATTGACCGCTCTCGCCAGTCGGGCCAAGAGACGGCCGTGATCGATCGCGGAAGAGCCCAAATCGACGGGCTGGCGAACAATCGCGGTGACGCTGAGGGCACTCCCGAGCAACGGGATCCAGCTCACTCGAACCTTGCGACGTGCATAGCGGAGGACATCGAGCGGAGGATCGGCGACCTCCTCGCCATCCTCAAAGGTCCCCTTCTGGGCGGTCAGGACCGGCTCGATCAGATCGAAGAATCGATCCTCGGTCATTGCGGCGGGTCTCCTCCGGCCTCGTCCGGGAGCGCGCCATCGGCCCGGCGGCCCCGGCAAACCTCCCCCTCGTCTCCGACGCTTTGATGGAACCCCGCGAATGAGGCCGATCCTCGGCAGTTGGAGAAGATCAAGGGTTTCATGAACTCCAGGAGAGGGATGGTGGACGGACACGGAGGGGTTGAAGATTCGGGGGATCTTTCGTCCGGTCAAGCGGGCCAGGATCCATGATCGCGGACCGTCCCCGCCTCGCGGCCACTCCTTGGTCCGTGTGGGAAGGATGACTCGCGTAAGTTCGGCAGGGCCGGCCCCCTCGCCGATCGGCGAGGGGAGGCCGTCTTAGCTCTGCGATTGCGGCTGATATTCCGCGGGAGGGACCGACGGCGGACTCGGGAGCTCGAACTTGGGGACAGACGTGTCGGAATACGAGGTTTCCTTGCTCGCGCCGTCGTACCGCGAGCTGTCGCCATAAGCATGGGACGACGACGAATAATTCGGGGAAGATCCCATCCCCGTGATGTCGCCGAGCTCGTCCTCGACGCCGCGAATCCCCTTCTTGAACTCCACGATCCCCTTGCCGAGCGATCGTCCCACTTCCGGAAGCCGCTTGCCGAACATGAGGACCGCAATCCCCATGATGATCACCATCTCCATCGGTCCGAGATTCGGGAGCATGCTGCAACCTCCACGTACAACGTTAGATGAAGTTCGAACAGCTCAGGGGGTCGGCGGGGTCGGCTTCGGCTTGTCGGCGGTCACGGCCTGATCGATCTCGTCCTCGATCCCGGAGACCCCCTTCTTGAACTCGGTGACACTTTTGCCGAGCGACCGCATCACGCTGGGGAGACGGTTGCCGAAGATGAGGAGCGAGACGAAGCCGATGATCATCAGCTCGGTCGTGCCCAGATTGGGCAAGAAGGCAAACAAAGTCATGGACTCGTTCCTTTCAGTTCAGTCAGTCCGCTTGGCTAGCTCAGCGAAAACGATTGGGGCTGGAGACGATCAAGGTTCGGGTAACAACCCAGGCCGCGATGGCGGTTGCCGCCAGGATGGTCAGGAACCAGTATAAGCGATTTCCCTGGAGCACGAACCGAGGCACCCGCCCTCGCCTCGACCCCGCACCCTCGTACTCATTCGCCGTCTCCACCGGGCCCGATCGGGTTCGTCTCGACGAGGATGAGGGCCGACGAACCGGTGCCACCCACGGCCAGATCGACTGAAACCGCTCACTCTTCAATACGCCGGAGCGACCGTAAAGGGCCAGGGCCACGACGGCGACGATGAAAAGCTCGCGAAACCCGATCATCGCCCCGCATCCTTCCGGCCGGTCGACGATCGACCGGAATGTCCGATTCCGGACGCATGGATCCGACGCGCACTCAAGCCCAACGACCCAAAAAAGGACGTCGTGCTCGACAGGCTGAGCAGAAGAAGCTGATCCGGTGTGTTCAGGCGCACGGTGGAGAAAGCCGAACGATGAGGGGAGGGCCGACAGATCGGCACCAACCGAGGCCAAGGCGTCTCGACAGGGACGACGCGGGCGGGATTTCTTTCTGACGTTACCTGTCTTCCATCCTATCGCTCAGGAGCTCCGTGTCAATCAAATTCTCGCAACGGGCACCACTACGGGTATAGCTTTCGAATCTGGAGGTTAGGCGGCGGTCCTCCAAAGGCTGTCCCAT
>CALKTZ010000019.1 GCA_937997355.1 uncultured Planctomycetales bacterium
ATGATCGCGATCACCACCAAAAGCTCGATCAAGGTGAAGCCCGCCCGGTCCCATCGGCGACTTCGAAAGCCCGCGGAAGAATGAACACTCAACATTGTCTGCACGATCCCCTCGCAATGAGGTACTTCGAACGAACAAAAAATGCACGACCTCAAGGCAGCGAAATATCCGATGCGATTGTTTCGACTGCCGCCCCGATCCCGTTGCACCGCCACTCAATGTTGCAAAAATAAATGCCTAACTGAACGTGTTCCAACAATTTAGGATAATTGTTCGAACGAATTTCAGCCAAAATCCTGGAATGAGGCGATACCAACTCGGGGTCTCTTATATAACTCAGCGTCAAAGGGTTATCTACCGGACTCGACAGGATTTTTTCGGATCGAGTTCTCTGACTTTCTCGCTATTTGAACCAACCCCAAAACGCCACGAATGATCGAGGCCCTCGGTCACATATCAGCGAATTCGCCAAATATTTCATCTACGAATACAATCGGCGTCACATCCTCCGGTCCGGGGCGGAAAAGGCGGGAAGGTCTTGAGGCGGGCATGCCGTTCGTCCATGATCGGGACCGTGGCGAACATGGTGCGACGAATGAGCCGAGAGGGCCGGGAGATGACGGTTACGTTGCGATTGGCCGGATCGATTTTGCTTCTGAGCTTGCTCGCGGTCGCCGCTTGCCCGGCCGTTGCCGAGGCCGAGGACGCCCGACCCAACATCGTCTTGATCGTCGCCGACGACCTGGGCTGGGCGGATCTCGGCTGCTACGGCAGCAAGTTTCACAAGACCCCCAACCTCGACCGCCTTGCGGGAGAGGCCCGCCGTTTCACGCAGGCCTATGCGGCAAGCCCGGTTTGTTCGCCCACCAGGGCCTCGCTCATGACCGGCAAGCATCCGTCGAGGCTCGGACTCACCGACTATCTGCCCGGGGCGGGGAACAAGCCGTCGCACAGGAAATTGGTCCCCCAGCTTCCCCCCGGCCTGCCGCTCGAAGAGGTGACGCTGGCCGAGCGGTTCAAGGAGGCGGGCTACTCGACGGGAATCATCGGCAAGTGGCACCTCGGAGGAGAAGGGTTCGAACCGACCAAGCAAGGCTTCGAGATCAACATCGCGGGAGACGAAACCGGCACTCCCCGGAGCTATGTCGCGCCGTTCGCCAAGGGGGGGCGGTCCATGCCGGGGTTGGAGGATGCGCCGGACGGGCAGTATCTGACCGATCGGCTGGGGATCGAGGCCGAGAAGTTCCTGGAGGCGCACAAGGCCGGGCCATTTTTCCTTTATCTGCCCCACTATGCGGTTCACATCCCCATGGTCGCCCCGGCGGACCGAATCGCCCATTACCCTAAATGGGACGGCATCCCGCACGGCCGGCAGGAGAACCCGATTTACGCCGCGATGCTCGAAAGCCTCGACGATGCGGTGGGCCGCGTCATGAAAGCACTGGAACGCCTGGGAATCGCCGAGAACACGATTCTGATTTTCACCAGCGACAATGGCGGGCTTGCGACACGCGAAGGTCCGTCCACTCCCCCCACCGTCAACTCACCGCTCCGTGAAGGGAAGGGCTGGCTCTATGAAGGGGGAATCCGGGTCCCCTTGCTCATTCGCTTTCCGGGCAAGATTAGCCCCGGGGTCGAGGAGACGCCGGCCTGGGCCGCGGATCTCGTGCCGACCCTCCTGGATCTCTGCGGCCTCCCCGATCCCGGCCCGCTCGACGGCGTCAGCCTGGCGAAGTTGCTCACCGGCGGAAAACTCCTGCCCATCCGAAGCCTGTACTGGCATTACCCGCATTACAGCAACCAGGGGGGGAGGCCGGCGGGGGCCATTCGCGACGGCAACTGGAAGTTGGTCCGCTGGGAAGAAAACGGCCGCCTGGAACTCTTCGACCTGGAGAAAGACCCGCGAGAGTCGACCAACCTCGCCGACAAGAATCCGGAGAAGATGGCGGAGCTTGCCTCGAAGCTGCTCATGTGGCTCGCGTCGGTCGGCTCCAGGCCAGCACGCAACAACCCACAATATATCCCCCTCTCCCAAACAGACGATGGCTCGGTCGTCCTTCGGGCCTCAAGCGCCGAGGTTCACGGCGTCATGCTCCGGTTCGAGCCGCTCCCGCATAAGGATACGCTCGGCTACTGGATTCGCCCCGACGATTGGGCCTCCTGGGATTTCCTGGTCCGCACGCCCGGGAAGTTTGACATCAAGGCCCTGGTCGGTTGCGGCAAGGGGAGCGGCGGCAGCGTGGTGGAATTCCGCGTGGCCGAGTTCCGCCGGAACCTCCAGGCGTTCCGCTTCACCGTCCCCGAGACGGGAGGGTTCCAGGATTTCAAGGAGCAGTCCGTGGGGCGGATGGCCTTCGATCGGCCCGGTTACTATCGCATCGAGGTTCGGGTCCTTTCCAAACCCGGCTCGGCCGTGATGGATCTTCGACAAGTGACTTTGACACCGACGAAAGAGTGATGACCCATGAGCCCAAGTCGATCGTGGCCACGTCTGCTGATCACCCTGGCCTTCGCCTCGGGGATGATCGAAGGTCCCGTCGCCGCCGAGGAGCCGAAATCGGCCATCCGACACGCTTTTCTCGCAACGGGGGGGCAGACGTACATCCTCGACGCATCAGGCCGACAGGTCTGGTCGTACCCCCATTCCACGCGTGACGGCTGGGTCCTCCCGGACGGCCGAATTCTCCTGGCTCTTTCCAAGAGCAAGGAGCATCCCGGCGGCGCGGTCGTCGAGGTCGATCGCGACGGGCACGAACGCTTGATTCATGAAGGGACGCAGTCCGAGGTGAACACGGCCCAGCCTCTCGTCGATGGCCGGATTCTCCTCACCGAAGCGGGAGATAAGCCGCGATTGCTCGAAATGGACCGGAGCGGCAAGGTGGTTGTCGAAGTGCCGCTGCACGCCCAGACCAAGGACCATCACCTTCAAACCCGAATGGCTCGCAAACTCGCCAACGGCAACTACCTGGTCCCACAACTACTCGACAAGGTTGTCCGCGAATACACGCCGAAGGGGGAGATTGTCTGGGAAGTCAAAACCCCCGACTGGCCGTTCACCGCCATCCGGCTCGACGACGGCAACACCCTGATCGGCTGCACCGTCGGCAATCTGGTCATCGAGGTCGATCCTCAAGGTAAGGTGGTCTGGCAGGTCACCAACGAAGATCTCGCGGGCCGGCCGATCGCGGACGCCTGCGGTGTTCAACGACTTCCCAACGGCAACACCATCATCACGTCTTACCGGGCCAAGGGGAACGAGGTCAAGCTGACCGAGGTGACCCCCAAGAAGGAAATCGTCTGGACCCACCGCGACCCGAACCGCCCCGGCATTCACCACTTCCAAATCCTCGACGATAAGGGCCTTCCACCCGTCGGCCGACAATTCCGCTGATCAGCTCCTCTTGCGCTGCACAGACGGGCCACATCCCACGCCGGTGCCGGAAATCTCCTCCAACGGCCCAGAGTCGGCCGCCCAACGGGCATATTCCAGACAATCCACATGAACAATACACTCGAATCGGAGCGTATACGCGGACACGTCATCGGCTTGATTCGCAAATCGTTTTCTTGGAAGATCAATCATCCCTCTTGTTTGCCCAGGTTTTCATTGTGCATCGGAAAATGGCACACGAAGGCTAACAACACTTGGCGTTCGGGAGCACGGGCTGCTCAAACGTTACTTTTGTAACGATTATCGGGGCAAGACCGCCGGAGTCTTGCACGCACGCACGCCGTCATGCTAAAATTGTTCATGTATTCGCGGTTTTCCCGTGGACCGGCGATTCCGCCTGGCCGGATTATCGTTGAAGCCGACTCTTGAAACGCACCGCAACTAGCTCTCTCCACATGATCTTCCACCACAGATGGAGTTTAGGCGTGTCTTCCATATTTGGAAATTTCAACGGTCGCGGTCGAAACGCTTCGAAGTCTCGCGTGAAGCTCGCAAGAACCGTCCATGTGGAATCGCTCGAAGACCGGACGCTGCTCTCTGGAATCGCCCAGAAGCATGTCTTGCCGGCGGCCCATTCCTCGGCGATCGTCCATCACTTGGCGAAACCGAAGGCCAAGAAGCCGAAGGTGCCGAACATCCCGCTGAGCCTCGCGAGCGGCCCCGACGCCAATGGGGTCGTGACCGTCAAGGGGAAGACCTACGCCAAGGCCAAGGTCCTGGTCGATTTCAACGCGGACGGCTCGATCGACACGAGGATCAAGGCCGACAAGAAGGGGAACTTCACAGTCCAACTTCAAGTCGGATATGGGGCGTCCCAGCTCCAGGTTACCGGCAAGTCGGCGGGGAAGAAGGCCGCGGTCGGCAAGGTTACGATCAATCGCGCCGATAACGTGGCCCCTATCGTCCGCCTGGGCGCGGTCAGTCCGACGAGCCCCAGCAGATCGCAGGTGACGATCGCCGGAAACGTGAGCGACGTGGGGATGGGGATCAACGATCTGGTCGCCTCGATCGACGGCGGAGCGGCCCAAGGGGTTGGGGTCGATGCGGCCGGCAACTTCAGCTTCGTGTCGGCATTTCCTTCGGACGGCTTGCACACCATCCAGTTCATCGCGCACGATCGCGCGGGCAACGCCAGCACGCCGGTCTCGACGAGCTATGTCCTGGATACCACCGCTCCCGTGCTGGAGATCAACTCCCCGGCCTCGGGCGCGTCATCCTCGCAGAATCCGACGATTCAGGGCATCGCCGCCGACGCCACGACGGGCCTTTCGTCGCTTCGCTGGCAGGTGGACAACGGCGCATTCGCGACGGTCTCCGCCAACGGCGCGGGACAATACAGCTTCACCACGAACCTGCCGACCGACAACACCCAGAACGGTCCGCATACGGTGACGGTGGAGGCGACCGATCTCGCGGGGAACGTGACGACGCGTTCCATCAACTTCACGTTGCTCGCCAACGTCACGGCCCCCGTCTTCACCTCGCCCGCTCAGGGGGCGGAGGTTTCTCAGAACGTGATCGTCGCCGGCAAGGTCTCGACCCTCATGACCGGCCCCGAAATCTCATTCAACGGGGTCGATTTCACACCGCTGACGGTCGACGCCGCGGGCAATTTCAGCGTCCCGACCAACTACAACGCGGACGGCCTGCACACCATCACCGTCCGAGGGATCAATCCGTTCACGCAACAGTACGTGAGCAATTCGGTGAGCTTCACGCTCGACACGGCGAAGCCGACCGTGAGCATCACCTCCTCGGCGACGGAGACGCTCAGCGAACAGAACATCACCGTGACCGGAGTCGCCGCCGACGCGACCACCAAGATCGCGAGCGTGAAATGGTCCGTGGACGACGGGACCGCCACGACGATTCTTCCGGACGCCAACGGCAATTTCAGCTTCACGACGAACGCGACCACGGATGGGGCGCACACCGTCAAGGTCGTCGTCACTGATGCCGCCGGCAACAGCCAGGAGGCGTCGATCAGCTTCACCCTCGACTCCACGGCCCCCACGCTGCTGATCACATCTCCGGCGACGACCGATGTCGCCTCCAAGCAGAACATCACCGTAACCGGCAACGTGGCCGATCCGGGTTCCGGGATATCGAGCTTGAAATGGACCCTGAATCATGGGGCGGATAATATCCTCACCCCCGACGGCTCGGGCAACTTCAGCTTCCCGACGAATGTGTCGACGGACGGCGTGTACGTGATCGATATCTATGCGACCGACGTCGCGGGGAATACGACGCAGCGCACCATCAACTACACCCGCGACACGGTGGCCCCGACCCTGTCGATCCCGAATACCACGACCAGCCAGAACGTCATGGTGGCCGGTAAGGTTTCAGGTACCGGATCGAATGTCACGGTGACCTACCAGGTCGATGGCACGGGGCCGGTCGGGACGGCGACGATCGATGCCTCGGGCAATTACAACTTCACCACGAACCTTCCCCTGGGGGGCGGGGCCGAAGGACCGCATACGATCACCGTCACCGCCACCGACGCCGCCGGTAACGCGACGACGTCGACGCTTGACTTCACCCTCGACTCGGTCGGCCCCGCGATCTCGCTGGGATCTCCCGTGGTCACGCCGGGCGCGACGACGACGACCATCAGCATCGTCGGGCAGGCCTCGGATTCGCCATCCGGCCTCGCGAACGTGCAGGTGAAGATCAACAACTTCGATTACTCTCCGGTGTTGTATGACAACACCGGAGCATTCATCTGGAGTCTCTCCGTCGCCTCATCGACGACCGGTACCTACACGGTCACCTTCCTGGCGACCGACTTCCTCGGCAACCAGTCGACGAAGCAAGCGACGTTCACTTTATAATCTCAGGATTTCTGCTTCCCCTGAGTCTCTCCCGAGGGCTCAACAAATCCGAATCGTTGCGTCGGACGTCGAGGTTGCACAGCAGCCGGTCAATCGAGCGGGCCCGGGACGTTTGGCGTCCCGGGCCCTTCTCTTGCGCGATCGAATCGACGGAGGCCGGAAGCGAGGAGGATGATCATGCAGCGATCAGGGCCGATAAAAAAACGGCGAGAAAATGAGGCTTTCCTCAAGAAATCTGCCGAGGAATCCGAGGCCCCGAGTCAACCTTAAGTTTTGTTAATCGAGCCGTTTGCATGACGCGGGGAACGATTGAAGTTCGACTCCACGGTGCAGGGACGCCGCGTCTCGACTTGGAGATCGAATGACACCCGGGAAGCCTCCTCGCCTGTCTCAAGCCCGAGCGAATTTCACCCTGCTCGACCAAGGATAAGGTGGAAATCAGGAGGATATCCGATGAACGGACTCGTGAATCGCTGGGTTGCTCGTTTCCAGGACTCGAAACGCCGCATGGTCGTCAAGGCGACGATTTCGTGCGAATCGCTGGAAGGACGTCGCCTACTTTCGGGCGGTTTTGGCGGCGGTGGGATGGGGGGATATGGCTTCGAGGGGAGCTTCGGGCAAGGGAGAAATGGCCCGTCCGAAATGATGAGCTTCTCCAGGGAAGGAGGCTCCCAGAATTCGCCCGGTCAGAGCCAGGGAGGGCAAGGGATCGCATACGTGAATACCGGTCCTTCGTTCAACGGCAACAGCGGCGGCTC
>CALKTZ010000020.1 GCA_937997355.1 uncultured Planctomycetales bacterium
TCAGAAAATAGAGCAGCTTGCTATGCCGCGTGATCACGCGCATCTTGGGCGAAACTGACCGATTTTGCAAGGGAGAGTGGTGGACCACCTGAACGCCCGGATCGTATTCCACCCGCCAGCCTCGATCCTGGGCCGATCGACTGAACGCAACTTCTTCGTGGTAAAGAAAAAAGTCCTCGTCCATCCCTCCTAGCTCGGCGATCATTTCCCCGTTCACCAGCATGCAGGCCCCGGTGACCCAATCCACCTGACCGGGCCGGACCCGCCAATCCGCCTGGTATTTCCGGCGGACGCGCGGTATGAACTGCTCCTGAACCGTCCGGACGAGGCTCGGGAAAACCCCGACCGAGCCTTGCCAACTGCCGTCGGGATTCTTCAGTCCGAAGCCGACGATCCCGGGAGGCCCCGCGGGATTCGAGCCGAACTCGTCGAGGCGATCGAGGATGCATCGCAGAAATCCGGGCTCGATCTCAACATCCGGATTGAGGAGGAGCAGCCAGGTGCCCCGAGATGCTCGCCAACCGGAATTGACCCCGACCGCGAAACCGCCGTTGTCCGATCGTGCCACGAGCCGGACGCCGGGACGAGGCCGAGAAAGCTCGGGAGGAACGGCCCCCTTCGAGGCATTGTCGACGATCACCACCTCGCAGCGGTCCGGAGAAAAATCGGGGTCGGCCGCGATCGTCTCCACCAACCGGGCCACATCCGGCCAGGAGTTGTAGTTCACGACAATCACGGATAACCGATCATTCCGACCGCCGGCATTGTTCAAGGCTTCTCGTCCCTTCGGTCCAGGGTTGCCTCTTGGAATCGAGAACCCTTGGGGGCCAGTCGTTGATTCTGATCGCTCTTATTTTACAAATACACTCAAACAATTTGTCGACCCTGCCGATTCTTGACCTTGAGGTAAAGGAGAATCCGAGAGCTTTCACGGCCATGGAGAATGAGGCTGCTCTCCCCGGATATGCCATGCAAAATGTCGGCCATGGAATGGGCGACGTCTTCTTCGAGGCGATCCCGGAATGGTGCGTTCACGAGCCTCTTTCATTCTCCGTGCCAAGGTTTCGCTCCGAGGAGGATCGGCCCGTTCAACGGTCGTGGTCCTTCGGCCTCGCCTGATTTGACGTTGCCTTCCTCAAGACGAGGAGGGGGAGATTCCCAACACCGACGGATCGGTGGAGACCCATGATCAAACGCCAAGATGTCGTCGAACGGCGCATGACGCGGCTCACCCGAGGCGATCTTGCCGACCGCGTGGTGTTGATCGGGGCTCGCCGCGATGCCAGGCGGCTGATCCGCAACCTCGGGGGCGAGGCGCGCAATCTCCCCCAGATCGTCGGCTTCGTCGACGCCGGTCATACCGGACAGCAGCGACGCCGGCCGCATACGAGACACGTCGCGCTCGACCCTCAATCCGACCCGGTCCCGGTGCTCGGTCGTATCGACCACCTTCAAACTCTCGTGGATCGCTCGGGCGCAACGATCGTGCTGGTCGCCGTGTCGAAGGATCGGATCTATCCGCACCTCCACCCGCAACTGGAACGGCTCAACCGTCCGGATGTTTCGATCCATTGGGTCGTCGTCGATTCCGACCATCCAGGAAGCCATCTCACGCAGCCCAGCGAGAACTCGGATCTGTCGCTGGCCGGCGCGGCGTCCATGCCGTTTTCCCCTTCGCTATCCCTGCTCTCGGCGCTGCCGCTCCCCGCGACCCCCTCGCAATCCCGATTTCCACGATGGTTGACCCGGCCGGTCGACCGGGCAAGCTGGGCCCGGGCGGCCAAACGCCTCTCCGACATCGTGATCGCCTCGATCGCGCTGTTGATGCTGAGCCCGTTCCTCGCCATCGTCGGCTTGCTGGTTTGGGCCTCTTCGGGCTGGCCGATCTTTTATACCCAGGAACGCGTCGGGCAAGGTGGCCGGCTCTTCCGGATGATCAAATTCCGGAGCATGCGCAAGGACGCCGAGCAATCGACGGGTCCGGTGTGGGCGACCGATCAGGACACCCGATGCACCAGGATCGGGGCCTGGCTCCGCAAGACGAGCGTCGACGAATTCCCGCAACTCTTCAACGTGCTCACCGGGGATATGAGCCTGGTCGGCCCCCGGCCGGAGCGCCCGGTCTTCGTGAACCAGTTCCGCGAGTCCATGCCCGACTACGACCTGCGGCATGCCGTGCCCGGAGGCATGACGGGCTGGGCCCAGGTCCACGGCTGGCGAGGCCGAACCTCGCTCCGCAAGCGGGTCCAGTACGATCTCGACTACATCCAGCGCTGGTCGTTCGGACTCGATTTTCGGATCCTCCTCATGACCGTCCAGCACGTCCTCTTCAACAAGACCAACTGGAAGGGGAGCGGACGAAAACGCCGGGGAGGGAGCCCTCGTGCGGTCTAGCGAGGCCGACCCAAAAAAATTCGGGGCCAACGCAATGCCGGCTCTTCCCACCTGCTCGGTCGTCATCCCGTCCTACAACGGCCGCGCCCTGCTGGAACGCTGCCTCGCCTCGGTGAGTCGTCATCGCCCCCCCGGCATCGAAGTCATCGTCGTCGACGACGGCTCGAAGGACGGGACCGTCGACTGGCTCGCGCGAAATTACCCGGAAGTTCGGGCCGTCGCGTTGAAAATCAACGGCGGCTTCTGCGCGGCGGCGAATGCCGGGCTCTCGGCCGCACGCGCGCCATTCATCCAGTTGCTCAATAACGACACGGAGGTCTCGGCGGGCTGGATCGAGGCCGGGCTCGCACCGTTCTCCGACCCATCGGTCGGCTCGGTCGCCCCGCTGGTGCTGGTTCGCTCCGACCCGAATCGTGTCGACTCCGCCGGGGATGAATACGCGCTGGTCGGCTGGCCGACCAAGCGAGGGCACGGACAGGATGCCGCCAGGTGGCGAGATCGCCCCGCCGAGGAGGTCTTCGGTGCCAGCGGTTCGAGCGCGTTCTATCGGGCGGAAGCCTTGAAACGGGTCGGCGGTTACGATCCCGAATTCGGTTCCTACTATGAAGACATCGACCTCGCCTTCCGGCTCCGCTGGGGTGGCTATCGCTGCATCTTCGCCCCCGACTGCCGAATCCTTCACGACGTCTCCGCCAGCTACGAACACAGCAAGCCGGAATTGCAGCGACGGATGGCGCGCAATGCCGAGATCGTTTTCTGGTCGAACCTGCCGCTAAGAGTCCTCGTCGGGGCCCTCGGCCCTCACCTCGCGTTCCTGGGAATCCAGGGTTGCTGGCGGCTTGTTCGCGGCCGACTCCATCCGTTCGCCCTGGGAAAGCTCGACGCCGTACGGGCCTGGTCGAGGCTCTCCGCGAAGAGGCGAATCCGTCGCGATCTTGCCAAATCCGCGATCGCTCCCCCGCGCTTCCCCCTCCATTGGGGAACCTTGACCGACGTCGGGAATCATCTCACCCGACCTCGCGAAACCTCCTCGAAACGTCGCCGATCCCGCTAACTCAACGTTGCCCCTCACTGCGGGGCGTTCAACCCCGCGCCTCGCGGTGGGCGAGGGTCGATCGATCTGTTGTGACGGCCTCTTCGAAACGAGCAAAGGAATCGGCCGACCGCGGCATGCCCCCGCGATCGGCCGATTCCTTTTTGCTTGCTCGTTGCATCCCCGCCGAGATCAATCAGGCATCGGCGTGAGTGGGGATTTGACTGCGGCCGGTCGCGGCCGGGATCGACGTGGACGCCACTTGGGGGATCGTCAGGACGTCCAGGATTGTGGAACGCCCGTGCGAATCGCTGAAGGTGCCATGGCATTCGACCACCTGCTCTCGGTAGTCATGATGCCGTTCTTTGAGTAACCCGTGCAGCGCTTCAAGCCGATAATGCGGCACCGCCGGGAAGAGGTGATGCGGAATGTGCATGTCTTGCCCATAGACGAAGACCGCCCACCTCGTGAATCGATCGGCGTAGAAAACTCGAGAATTGGTGAGGCGGCCGGCATCGGCGTTCGAATGCTGGTACACGTCTCGAAGGAACATGTAGAACATGAATGAGGTCGACATCGGCAAGACCCAGAGGAGCATGAAATACATCGCCGATCGCCCCGCCGTGGCGATCCGCAAATGCGAGAGCACGATCAGCATCCCCGTGTAGAACGCTAGCCGGGCCACTGCCCCGAACTTGGTCGAATAAGACTGCCGAAAAGGGGACCGGAACAGCCAGGAATCGGGCAAGGCGTAGGTAACGAGCGATGCCGCCATCAGTCCGACGATCCCCACCGGAATGATCCAATCCGCATGGCCGGCCTTGGCGAGCAAGAATGTCGAGAGATTGAAACCGAGCACATAGGCAAAACCCAGGATCGTGCCGATCCGGACGCCGTAGATCCCGGTCTCCTTGCGTGAATCCCGCTCCTTGTAGATGTTCTTGCCCCGGCCCAGCGTGTTCACATTGATGTAATCGAGCTGATATTTCAGGAACAAGATCGGCGCGGTGATCATGCAGAAGTAAATCACGGCGATGAAGCGTTCGCGCG
>CALKTZ010000021.1 GCA_937997355.1 uncultured Planctomycetales bacterium
AATTCGGGCGGGACCTACTTCGGCCTGGTCCCCCTGACCCAGCAGGCGTTCGACTCATCCGAAGGGGCCGACCTGACGCTCCTCCCCCTGCCGCAGACCAGCGACGCGGACAGCCTGGCCAACATGTCCCCGACCAATCTGCCGCTCAACTATTATTGCGTGATCGGCAATCCCTCGATCTTCCCCACGAGGACCTTCAATGGCCCGTCGAAGACGCGTCGGACCCCCCTGTCCGCCATCCTGAACACGGCCACGGCCCCCGCGAACCGGCCGCTCGCCCCATCCCTCTCCCGGCAGCTCAACACGACGTACGACCCGTTCCTCACGGCGACGAATCCCACGAATCCGTCGTTCACGCTGCGGGCCGGGCTCCTGCCGGGGATGGTCGGGGCGAGCCCCACGCTGCCCGGGACCTATCAGTGGAAGGTCCCGACGGTCTTCAAGACCATCGACAGCGCGACGGCGCCGACCGCGGTCCCGAAGAAATTCACCCCGGCCACCGACGCCAGGCCGCTCAATTCCTACTACTGGGTCTGCCTGCGCCGGCCGGCCAACCCATTCAAGCCGATCGACGAATCCAATCCGATGGTCGTGGTCGACTCGGTCCGTTTCCCGTACATCGACGCGACGGGGTCGATCGATGCTACCACGCTCCCCACGAATCCGCCGACGGTCGTGTCCTCGGCGGGCTACCTCGCCTATTCGGTCCAGCGATGGCAGCCTTATCGGGGAGGGCAGGCCATCGCGATGCCCGGCAGCACGACCGTCAAGGATTGGCGATACGGGTATTCCGAGCAGATGGTCCCACCGCTGTATTCCCAGCCATCGGGGACGACGACCCAGTCCACCAACACGCACTACGGGATCTTCGGCGTGGACCTCAACGGGGGGACCGTGCGGGGCACCAACACGGTCTATCACGGGCTCGGCCAGGGGGGGGGCCAGATGACCGCTACCGGCCTCACGGCCGAACGCTGGAGCTATTTCCCCTTCAACGATCGCGACTTCACGAGCGTCGCGGAATTGCTCCTCGTCCCGGGATGCCCCCCCGGACTCTTCACCAAGCAGTTCATCGAGTTCAACGTCAACGCGACGAATCAGTTGGTATTCACCAACCCGCCGCTGACGACCCCCTGGCAGTCGAACATCCTCACCCCGACCCTCTCCGCGCAGGCCAGCGACACCCTGGCGGGGAGCAAGATCACATCCCACCCTTATCTGATCGATAAATTCTTCTACTCGGCATCGAACTCGGACACGGTCAACGCGGCCAGCAACGTCGACAACCAGACGAGCGCGGGCTGGTACAAGATGTTCGAGTTCTTCGAGGTCCCCAGCCAGTCGATGGGCGCCTACGGCCCCGTCGCCCAGGGGGCGAATTTCGACTGGCTCCGGCAGGATGTCAGGCCCGGCCTGATCAACCTCAACCTGATCATCGACGAGGAAGTCTTCTTCAGCGTCTTCGGCCAGCACGACAACGATTACGACCAGAAGGTCCTCAACACCGCCGGGGCTATCCTCCCGGCGGACCTCCCCGTGGTCGTGACCAGCATCAATGCGAATGGATCCGCGAACACGACGAAGACCCTCAACAACCTCGGGTTCATCGATACCTCGAACAACCTGAGCAACCAGAATTTGAAGCCGGCCTTCATCGAATTCCTCAGGCTCCGGCACGGGGGATCGGGCAAGCTCTTCGGCTTCGGTTCCGGGGTCGTCAGTTCTCCCACGGGGATACCGGCCGATCGTCCTTTCCGTTCCCTCTCGTATCCCGATATCAATCAGACCGTCATGCGCCCGGCGTCGCTGCCCCCCTCGGCCTCCACGAACACCGTGTCGCAGACGGCTTCGGGTACGAACTACGCCGGAGATCCCGGGCTGAAGAATCCCTTCAGATATCCCGGCTACGCGTCGGCCACGCAGCCGCTGGCGAGCCTCTATCCCCCCGTGGTCGCACCCCGCCGCCTCTTCCAGAGGCCCGACAACGACGCGACCAGCAATGCGTCGGTCACGGGAGATACCTACATCAACAAGCAAACCAATGACGGGGGCTCCTTCAATGGAACTCCCGCCAACCCCAATCTCGTCGCGGATAATCTCGGGGTGAATGGCGCGGATTACGATCAGCACCCCTATTACCGAACCGAGATGCTCCAGAAGGTGATGAATCTCACGACCGTCCGGACCCATCAGTACGCCGTCTGGGTTACGGTCGGATTCTTCGAGGTGACGCGGGCCGGAAATCCCGACCTCGTCGATTCGGCGCCGGCCCTGGCCTACGACCAGCTAGGCCGGGAAATCGGGCTGAATGGGAAAAACGTCCGCTATCGCGGCTTCTACGTCGTCGATCGTACCCGGGCGACCGGCTTCAACCCCGCGAATCCGGGCGACTATCACAACTGCGTGATCTATGGTCACGTGATTCAATAACCATCCTGCAAGTATCGATGAATTTTGATGAGGGGGCCGGGCCGGGCTCGGCGTCGTCGGGAATTCCGGTCAGGGTCGCCCTCATCCCGTCACACAATGAAGAGATCCGGAGTATTGTTCGATACGCACGTCATCGTTTTTCGATCATTTGAGAAAGATCGGCGGCAACGTCGAACAAACAAGTGGCCCGGCTCGTCGTAACCATTGTTGAATACACTGGTTGAGCTCAATGCAAAGAGCAGCCGGCACGCCGCGCGACTTGTCGAATCCGGATTTTCAGGGCTATAATTGATCTCGATCCTTTCCAACTCGAAGGAACATTCCCGATGACTCCACGCCGTTCCCAACGTCGCCCGATTCGGCAGGGTTTCACCCTCATCGAACTGCTGGTGGTGATCAGCATCATCGGCATCCTGGTCGGGCTCCTGCTCCCCGCCATCCAGTCGGCCCGCGAAGCCGGACGCCGCGCCCAATGCCAGAATAGCCTCAAGAACATCGGCCTCGCGCTCAATGCCTATGCCCTGCGCAAGAGCTCGTATCCCAGCGCGGGCATGTTCCGGGAATACCCCGGCACATCCATGACGCCGACCACCGCGGCCACTTCGGTCCTGGCCGATGCCGTTTCCAAGCCGACCTCCGGGACCATGAACAACGCCCTTTATAGCTGGGTCGTTCAGATCCTCCCGGACATGGACCAGCAGCCCCTGTACAACGTCTGGAATTTCTCGGCACCGTACTGGAGCAACGTGGTCACCGCCGACGCTCAGGCCACCCAATCGAACCTGAAGACGTCGTCGACGGCTTTGGCCATCCTCCGATGCCCGGACGACCACAACGCGGAAAACGGGCAGGGGAACCTGAGCTACGTCGTCAACGGCGGTTTCACTCGCTTTCCATCCTATCCGGTCTACTGGAACGCCTATACATCGGACCTGGATTCGAACGGCGGACCGGGCACCGGCCTCATGACCTGGGCCACCGGCAACGATGAAGCCATCGCCCGAACGATCGGCACCAAGCTGGGCGTGATGTTCCTGAACTCCCAGTACATCGACGCCACCTCTCGCGTCGTGACCGGCCAGCCGTCCTGGGGGAACAACAAGACCGGCCCGACCAGCATCGTGGATGGGACGAGCATGACGATCCTCGTCGGCGAAAGCACCTTGGCCGGCTATTCCACCGGCGATACGAATTTGACGAACGGGATCGAGACCAACTGGGCGTGCCCTCTGCCGAATTACTCGATGTTCATCGGCTCGGACAATATCTGCGGCACGGCAGGGGCATGCAATACTTCGTTCACCAGCACGGGTGGCGACGTGGATGACCCCGCTTGGGACGGCGCCAACAAGGTCGGCACCTATGAGAACATCAATTTCGGCGAGGCGCTTTCTCTCAAGGGGCACTTCCCGTTCGTCACCAGCGGCCACCCGGGCCTGACGAATTTCGCGTTCTGCGACGGATCGGTGCGGCCCGTCACCTCCTCGATCAGCGGCGTGGTCTATTCCAAGATCATCACCCCCGCGGGAACCAAGCTCCCCTTGCCTTACCGGCAGAACACGGTCAACGAAGACGCGGTTCAGTAATCTGTCTGATCCGCTCCAGGCGACGCTTTCGGGCCGCCTGGCTGCACGATTGGGATGATCTCCTTCGAACCCGCTCCAAGCTTGCCGTGGCAGGCCTGGAGCGGTTTTTTTTGCCATCGGACCACCGGACGACCCCGCCGAAACGGCCGACCGAAGGTCTCCAAACCCTCGCGGCCGGGTGGCCGGGGAAAGCGTCAGCGTGCCCCGGGATGGGACTGCCTTGGGATTGTTGGGCTCCGAGGCATGCTCGTCCTGCCGGGCTCGTGTTGCCCCGGCCACCCTGTTGCGCTCCTCGCTTTGATCGGCGGAGGCAAGGTCAAGAATCGCCGCTGCGAGAGCTGATGGGCGGGCTTCCGGACGCCGCGCGAACCATCTCGGCCTGGGCGACGAAGTAAGTGGACCGGGAGCAATTTCGGAATTTCGGGACCAGGGTGTTGACCTTGGCGAGAGTTCGGTTAATA
>CALKTZ010000022.1 GCA_937997355.1 uncultured Planctomycetales bacterium
CACCCCCATCCCCATCCAGCCGAGTTCGGCGGCCACCACCGGCCAGGCCAGGTTCAGCGTGGGGATCAGCTCCGTCTTCACTCCCCGCCACGACTCTCGCATCGACGCAACCCCCGACATTCTCGCATCCCGGCCCCTCGCCCATCATACCCGGCGGCTCAATCCCCCGGCGAGGCGCCGTTTCTCTCCGACACCCACGGGCAAGTCCGGGTTCGCCAGGAGGACGCCACACGGCTGGGGAGCAACCGAAGAGGCTGGACCAATGGTGTTCACATTTCGTCAACCTTGTCCGCACGATAGACGGCACGCTTGATATTTCTGAAGATACTCATAGAATCGTTTGAAATTCTTCCCACCTGTCGTGCGCCGCATCATCATTGCCAATATCCGTCGAATGGATCGAACGGACGCGGCCGGCTATTGACTGCCCGGAACCTCCCCCCGACTCTGCGAGGCACTGTTTCCTCATGTTGCGAGCATTTCCAGATCGTCCGTCCGGCACCTCGTCGACGAGGCCGGGCTTCACGCTGATCGAGCTTCTCGTGGTGATCGCGATCATCGCGGTGCTGATCGCCCTCTTGCTGCCGGCGGTGCAGGCGGCCCGCGAGGCGGCGCGGCGCATCCAGTGCACCAACAACATGAAACAGATGGGCTTGGCCCTCCACAATTATGCCGACACCAACAATCGTTTCCCGATCGGCGGACTCGGGCGCGACCCGGTGAGCGGGAACTATGCCGGCAGCCCGATCTATCGCCAACCGTTCTGCGTGGCCGTCCTGCCGTATCTGGAACAGGGAGTCGTGTTCGCGTCCTACAACGCCAAGCAGATCTTCAGCGCGGCCGATAATTCGACGACGCGGATGACGATGATCAACACCTGGAATTGCCCCTCCGACACCCCGCAGATCTTCACGGGCGCCGGCGCGGGGAGCCCATCGGACTACAAGGGGAATTACGGCGTCAACTGGGGGCCGGACATCTATCGCAATCCGCTCCCGGGCCTCGGCGTCTTCTACCTCGGGTTCGGGGCGAGCTTCGGCGAGATCAGCGACGGGACGAGCAACACCCTGGCCCTGCTGGAGATGCTCCAGGTCCCCAGCCCGCTCAACGGCATGGCCGACCGCCGCGGCCGGATCTGGAGCGACGACACCTCCTGCTACCAGATCACCGCGAAGCTGGCCCCCAACAGCAAGCTGCCCGACAACGGGACCTGCGGCAACGACCCGGCGCGGAATTACCCCTGCGTCAACGTCACGACCCCCGCCTCGATCCAGGCGACCAATTACATGGGCTCCCGCAGCCACCACCCGGGGGGGGTCAACTCCCTGCTGTGCGACGGCTCGGTGCGGTTCACCAAGGATACGATCAGCATCCCCACCTGGCAGGCCCTGAGCACCCGGGCCGGCGGCGAAGTGATCTCGGCCGACAGCTTCTGATTTTAATGAAAGCCCAGATCGCGGCGAGGCGAGATCTGCTCGGAGTCGCCGCGCCGCGATCCGATCGACCTTGAGTTACGGGCCTCAAGGATTCAATCCTCATCAATGAACGAATCCGGCCTCGCTCGGAGAATTCAACTCCAACGGAGAACCTTCCGAATAAAACTGGAGCTTCGCCTCCGCGCATGATTAACATATCAACCGGAACCAGGTTCAAGGCCCCCCCTTGCCTCCGGAGAAATCCGTCATGCGCGACACTTTCGCCGCCCCCAGCAGAATCCGATCCGCGACGGCCTTGCTCGCGATCATGGCGGCCCTCGGAGTTGCAACGTCCCTCCCGGCGCGAGGCGACGGGGAACCGGCCCCGGATTCGGTCCCGGGAGCGACCCTGCAACGGCTCCTGATCAACCTGGTCCCGAGGCCCGGAGGGGGATTGCTGGTCCGGCAGATCAGCCCCAATAGCCCGACGCTCCAACTCCGACCGGCGGCGAATCCGGCCGTCGTGGAGCGGATCGAGGTCGGAGACGTCGTCACGCGGGTCAACGGCGAGGCCGTCAACACGCTTGAGGCGCTCAATCAGGCCCTGACGAGGCAATCCGGGCAGGCGCGACTGACCATCATCGACAAGGGGACCGGCCGGGCCGCCGATTACACCTGCAAGACGTCGGCCGTCCAGCAACGGCTCCTGATCGACCTCGAATTTCTTCCGGGGACGGGGGCAAAGGCCCTGAGCCTCAAGCCCGGGAGCCCCACGGCCCGGATGCGATCGGCCGCCAATCCCGCCTTCGTCGCCACGATCGTGCCGGGGGACGTCATCACGCGGATCAACGGCGAGAACGTCGACACCCCCGAGGCGTACATCAGGGCGCTCAATCGCAGGGCCGGGGGGGTGCGCCTGACGATCGCGGACGGCGCGACCGGGCAGGTTTCCGACTGGCTGAGCGACACGACATCCATCGCATCGGCCGCGCCGGAGATCGCCCCGGCGCCTGCGGCGGCCCGGCGATCGGCCTGGATCCTCCTGGTCGGCCTGACCGACGATATCTCGCTCGGCCTCAGCGTCGAGGAGAGTCTCAACAAGCTCCAGCAGCTCTTCAAGGCGGAAGTCGAGGAGGATCGGATGCAACTTCGAATCCTCAAGGGAGACGCCTGCAACGCCAACACCATCCTCCAGACGGTTCGGGGGCTCGCGAGCAAACCCGACGACACGGTCCTCGTCTATTATCTGGGACACGGCGCCTACGACCCCAACGCCCCCGAAGACGACCCGACCCGGGGGCACTTCTTCCAGATCCCCTCCGGCGACCTTTCCCGCGCCAGCCTCCGGCAGACCATCAACGCCCGCCCCGGCCGGCTCAAGATCCTCATCAGCGACACCTGCAACGTGCCGGGACAGCCCAGATTTCGGCTCAGCCCGGTCGCCGAGGCCAGGGTCGCCCAGATTCGCGGGCTCACCCCGACGGAAAAGCTGCTCTTCCATTTCCGAGGGACCCTCGACATCGGGGCGTCGTCCCGAGGGGAATCGAGCTGGTTCTCGCTCCCTTATGGGGGTTGGTTCACCTGGAATTTGCTCCAGCTCCTGCCCGATCAGTCGGACTGGGGCTCCTTGCTCCCCAAGCTCGCCACGGCCTCGAACGGATTTTACGTTTCCAAACGGATGGACCTGCTGGCCAATCCCGGCGATTCGGCGGCCGACGCCATCGAGAGCATTCGGAACCAAACGTCGATGACTCCGATGCTCTTCGCCAACGAACTCAACTCGGACATCGCCCAGGCCGACGCGAATAATAACGCCCTGCGCAATATCACCCGAACAACCAGGCTGTTCCTCCCCTGAGAGCTGTCCCGGTCTGAAGCCCGTGCGGGGATCGCGATTTGCGGAGATAGAGCGGTTCACGGTCGGATCGCGCACGGTTTCAGCTGTCTGGGGCCGGAGCGAAAACGGGACTGGCTCGCCGGTACTCCGCGTGCCTGTCCCATTTTT
>CALKTZ010000023.1 GCA_937997355.1 uncultured Planctomycetales bacterium
GAAACCTTCGACCCCAAGCCGGATGCTCCCGACGGCATCCGAGGCGAATACGGCACGACCGCAACCGCGATCCCCGGCGTCCGGTTTTGCGAATACCTCCCCAGGCTCGCCGCCCGCGCGGATCGGTTCTCGATCGTCCGGACGATGCACCACACGGCCGATCGCCAGTTCCGCAACGAACACCTCAGCGCGATGTACATGATCCACACGGGGACGACCTCGATCCCCGCCGGAGATACCAACGCCAGCATCGCCGCGCCCAGGCCGGGGCGCATCGCCTGGCCTTCGATCGGCTCGATGGTCGCCTATACCGACCCGAATCCGAGCGAGTCGGGCTTGCCCTCGTTCGTCGAGATCCCCCGCACCAATCAGATGGTCTATCCGGGGCGTGGCTCGGGGCTCCTCGGCCCTCGCTACGACCCCTGGGGGGTCGACCTGGCCCCCGCCTGCCACACCCCCGACGGCGGCGGGTCGTGCCCCAACTGCTTCAGTCACGATCAGCCGAACGATCCGGCTCGCAAGGCCGGGAAGGGGCCGAAGGCGTGGTGGGACAATTCAAGCTGCCGCGATCCTCGGTTCCACCTCCCGCAATTCCTCAGCGAGGCCCTCTCCTTCCGCCAACTCGAAAATCGGATCGGGTTGCAGAACCAGCTCGACGCGGTCCGGCGGCATGTGGACCTGGCCGCGCACAAGGGCCATGTCGATGGCTGGGATACTCACGCACAGCGGGCGGCCCGGATGCTGCTCGGGTCGCGGCCCGGCCAGCAAAATCCGTTCGACCTCTTACTCGAACCCGAGAAAACCCGCGACCTCTACGGTCGGGAAGAATGGGGCCAGGCGTTCCTCACGGCGCGGCGGCTGGTGGAATCGGGGGTCCGCATGGTCCAGATCAACCTCCGAGGCTGGGACACTCACCAGAACGCCTTCCGCGACCTGAAGGGGCATCTGCTCCCCTCGCTCGACCGCTGCCTGAGCGGGTTCCTCGATGACCTGGAGGCACGCGGCCTGCTCGACGAGACACTGGTCGTCATGTGCGGCGAGATGGGACGAACCCCGATCATCTCCCCGATCTCCACGACCGGGCGCAACACGGCCGGGGAACCGTTCAGCCCGGGACGCCATCATTGGGGGGACGTGTTCCCCTGCTTCTTCGCGGGGGGCGGGACCCAGCCCGGCGCAATCATCGGCGGGACCGACACCCAGGGGGGTCGCCGAATTCCGAGGCATATACCCCCGCCGACCTCGCCGCCACCATCTTTCATCTGCTCGGCGTCCCCGGAGATGCCGAGTTCCGGGACAATGGCGATCGCCCCTACCGCCTCACCATGGGCAACCCCATCACGCCGCTGCTCGCCTGATCGGGATGAGATCGATTGGAGTGCATTCATGAGAATTCGGCCTGGCTGGACGATCTTCGGCCTGCTCTTGATGGCGTCGGCGTTATGGCCTCCTCACCGCGCGGAGGCGGAGATTCCGAAGCGGCCGTGGCCCGTGCGCCGGGTGCTCTACAACTTCGACGGCGATTCCTGCATCTTCACCAGGGCCAACAGCAAGGGGCCGGTCGAGACGACGGTCGACGACCTCAAGACTCTGATCGCCGAGGTGACCGGCGAGGGGAGCCGCGCCGATACGATTTTGGTCTGCATCAACGCGCAAGTGATGTATTACCCGACCAAGGTCGGCACCATGCGTGGGGGGGATTCGAACCCCGAGGAGCGAGCCGGGTGGCCCGCGACCGAGGTTCAACGATCCCATAACATCCGCAAGTTCTTCGACGCGGGGGTCGATCCCTATGCCGTGATGCTCGCCGAGGCCAGGCGGAAGGGGAAGGAGGCGCTCTTGACCTTCCGCATGAACGACGCCCACGGCAACGATTTCCTCCGCACCCGGTTCTGGTCCGAGAATCCCGATTGCCGGCTGCCGCGCGGGGCGCTCGACTTCGGCCGCGACGAGGCGCGAGACTATGTCTTCCGGCTGATCGAAGAGGCCATGACGCGGTACGACTGCGACGGGATTGAGCTCGATTTCAACCGCTTCCCCACCTTCTTCAAGGAAGGGGCTCTGACGACCGAGGAGCGGGTCGAGAAGATCAATGGCCTGGTGGAGCGGGTGCGGGCCATGCTCGACCGCCTGGGCCGCGAGCGGAAGCGACACCTGGTCCTGGCGGTGCGCATCCCTTCGAACTATGGGCGGAAGCTCCCGACCCCGGAAACCAGCCGAGCCCTCGGCTGCGATCCGGCGGTCTGGGCGAAGCGGGGCTGGATCGACTTCGTCACCGTCTCCGATTTCCTCTTCACGCGCTATGACCTGCCGATCCGGCCCTGGAAGGACGCGATTCGCGAAGTGCCGGTCTACGGCGGGATCGAATGCGCCGAGGGGAGCGGACGCGACAAGGTCCTCACCGCCGAGAAATACCGCAAGGAAGGAATCCGCCTGATGCACGAAGGGGCCGACGGCCTCTACCTGTTCAACTTCTTCACGACCCGCGAGAACGGCAAGGACTCGTTCGAACCGCCGTTCGAGGTCTTGAAGGATCTGGGGGAGGCTCGCCCCGCCGGCGCGGCGGCCTCGAATGGAAAATCGCGATGACCCGTCGCGAAGGATCTGACGACCAAACGAATCTGGAGACCCGCACGATGTTCAATCGCCGAGAGTTTTTGTCCGCCGTCGGGGCGGGGGCCGCGGCTGCTTCAATCAACGGGGCGTCGGATCTTTTCGCGATGCAGCCGGGGCGTCGCAAGCGGATGGCGATCGTCACCACGGTCTGGCGCTATCAGTCGCACGGCCAGCACATGGGGGATCGCTTCCTGCACGGCTACCCGATGAACGGCAAGTGGAACAAGCCCGCGCTCGACGTGGTCTCCCTCTACGTCGATCAGACGCCGAAAGGCGATCTCAGCCGGGAACGCGCCGAGGAGTTCAAATTCAAGGTCTATCCGACGGTCGCCGAGGCGCTCCGCCTGGGGGGCAACGAACTGGCCGTCGATGCGGTGCTCGTGATCGGCGAGCATGGGGACTATCCCGACAACGAATACAAGCAGCGGAAATACCCGCGCTACGAGCTGTTCAAGAAGATCGTCGAGGTCTTCGAGCAAGACAAGAAAGTGGTGCCGGTCTTCAACGATAAGCATCTTTCCTGGAACTGGGACTGGGCCAAGGAGATGGTCGACACGTCCCATGCCATGGGCTTCCCATTCATGGCGGGTTCGTCGCTCCCGGTTACATGGCGATTGCCGGCGATCGACCTCCCCTGGGAATCCGAGGTCGAGGAAGCGATGGGATTGGCCTACGGCGGGGTCGATAGCTACGACTTCCATTCCCTCGAAGTGATCCAGTGCATGGCCGAGCGTCGCAAGGGAGGGGAAACCGGAGTGGCATGGGTCGAGGCGATTCGCGGCGACGCCGTCTGGAAGGTACACGACTCGGGAAGCTGGGATTCGGGGGGCTGGAACCCCTCGCTGTTCGAGGCGGCCATCAGCCGATCGCAGCAGCTTGTCCAGCCTCGCGCGGGTTTCACCCACTGGAAGCCGACCCGCCAGGAAATCCAGAACATGGTCAAGGACCCGGTCGCCTACCGCTTCCAGTACAAGGACGGCACCCGAGCCTCGATGCTCCTCTTCAACGGCCTGGTGAGCGATTTCACGTTCGCCGCCAAGTTGAAGGGGCAATCGGAGCCGATCTCCACCCTCTTCCATCTGCCCCCCTTGCCGAACGTCCAGTATTCGGCGATCTTGATGTCCAAGGTCGAGGGGATGTTCCTCACCGGCAAATCGCCTTATCCGGTCGAGCGCACCTTGCTGACCTCCGGGATTCTCGCATCGGCGACGAAGTCCCTCACGCTCGGCAAGCGGCTCGAAACCCCTCATCTGGATGTGCGCTACACCGCCCCGCGCGAATCGACCTTCTGCCAGACGTGAGTCCCCTTATCGCAGGTAATTCTTGGGGAAGTCGCTGAAGAGGATCGCGTTGATCCCCTGCAACCAGTCCGATTTCGCCGAGATCATCGGATTATCGATGTTGAGCGTTGCGTGCCAGTCGAACACGAATGCCGAAGAATCCTTCATGTTGACCAGGGTGGCGGTGTGCTCCACCTTGTGGACGGTTCGATTCAATGACTCCGACGAGACGACTTCCGGGATGCCGGGTGCTTGCTTGAGCGCGGCATCGATGGCGAGCGAGGCGGCGTCGGAGATCCCCACGCAGACCAGGTTGGACACGGCGGGGTCCGTGGGATCTTCGAAGATCATGGAAATGTTGCGGATCGACCCCGTCCATCCCCAGGAATCGGGGATCACCTCGCTGAAGAGGCTCTTGATCCTCGAACTGGCCACGGGGTCGGCCTTCACAATTTGGATGATCTTGGCCGCGGTCGCTCTCGTCAAAGGCATGATTTGAACTCCTCGATCGTCGGGCAGGCTCCGCCCCGATCCTCGAATTCGAACGGATCGGGGCATCGATCGTTCACCGTTCGCGCAACGATCTCTGCGACGTTAATCCAGGTTTATCCATGCCGCCCGAAATCGCCCCCTGCAACCCGGGCGATGCGAGCGAAGGAATTCCCGTCACGTCGGTTGTCCGTTGGCGTACTCACATGCGAACGTCACAGGGTCGATCCGTTTGCATTCCGTCTCGTTTCAAGCGGGAGACGCCGAGATGATGACGCCGATGGACTACAAGGCCCGCTACGAGAAGATCGTGGTGCGGCTCAAGAATGGCAAGGAGCAGGCCGTCAAGGTCAACATGTATCGGCTCCGGGTGATGCCGGAAGGGACCTACGGCGGATACAACCAAACGGCCAAGCAAGCGTTCATGGCCAAGCTGAACAAGAACGGCGTCGACACCGAGATCCGGGTCGATATCGACGAGGGCTATCTCTACCTGGATCCGGACCTGGACCCGGGGCAAGGGTCCGCGTTCCGGATGGCCACGGACGCCGGGGGGGCGCTCCCCTTGCACGGGCCTTCACCCAGCAAGAATGAGCTCCCCAATGACATGGCCACCCTCGCCGCGTATGTGTTCGCCGGCAAGGGGGCCCCGGAGCACTGCCAGATCGTCCTGCAACTCGCCCATCAATGGGACCTGGCGCCCGATCCGCAGAAATACGCCGATGACGCCCTGGGGCTCGATTGCAACGGCTTCGTCGGCAACTATCTCTGGCATGCCAAACGCGAGAATGACTGGCGAAATCTCGGCTTGCGCAACTGGGACCTCGGACCCGACGCCACGATCGACGCGTTTTTCCCCTTCCGCCCGGCCGATTTCGTGACGAAATGGGACGACCTGGACGGCACGAAGATGTATGTGCTCGGGATGGTGGACGGCAACGGTTCGATCATCAAGGGGGGCGGCGACCTGGCCGCCGCCGGTCACATCATGCTCACCCAGCCGGGCTTTGTGCGCACGCCCCGCACGAACGGCGGCGTCAAGTCGCAGGCGATCCAGGTGGTTGAATCCACGGCAGGACACAAGCCGGGGCTCTGGTCGAGCTATTACAGCCTGCGGACCGCGGATACCAAGAATGGAATCTTCAACGTCTTGCGCGAGGAGATGACCGTCCCCAACCTCACGGTGAGGATCGCCGAGTTGCGGTGATCCGGGCAAGATTCGCCTCCGGCAATCGTCACAGGCGGCTCGTGGGATCGAGGGGGTATCCGGCGTCAGCTTCAGGTTGTGTCGTCCCGTCGCCGATACTATGATGTTTGATGCTAGTTTAACATTCCCTCCCCAATCACCCGCTTGAACAAGGTCGAACCCGCCATGCTGCGAATCCTGGGCGGAGAGGCTTCCACGGCCTGCGATGGGATCAGTCGTCGGGAAGTGCTGCGAGCCGGGGGGCTCTCGCTCTTCGGCTCCATGACGTTGCCTCGGCTGCTCAGGGCCTCGGCGATCTCGGGGGGGGCACGACCGAGCCGGGTGAAATCGATCATCCTGCTGAACCTGTACGGGGGGCCGCCCCACCTCGACATGTTCGACATGAAGCCCGATGCTCCGGCCGAGATTCGCGGTGAATTCAAGCCGATCGCCACGAGCGTCCCCGGGCTCAACGTCTGCGAGCATCTCCCCAAGCTGGCGCGGTTGATGCACAAGGGGACCCTGATCCGGTCGGTCACGCACGTTTACAACAGCCACAATCCCTACGCCATGCTGACCGGCTTCGACGGCGGCAACGACCGGGAAAACTACTACACCAAACGGACCGACCATCCGGGGATTTCGGCCGTCTGCCAGTATCTCGGCCTCGGTCGGCGCGACATGCCGGGCTCGGTCTTCCTCCCCGCCTTGCCGGGCTTCAGCCAGGGGCTCCGCCGCGCGGGGCCGTACGGCGGCTACCTCGGCCGTCAGTATGACCCCATGTTCTCCGACTGCGACGCCAAGTTCGACCGGGATTTCGTCTTCGACAACGCGTTCTACGAAGGGTACAAGCCGGTCGGCGAGCCCCGGCTTCCGTCCATCGATGCCCTCCCCGAACTGACGGTCGACCGTTTCCGACGACGGACGACTCTGCTCCAGGAAGTTGACCATCAGTACGCAAGCCTCGAAAAATCCCGAGATTTCTCGACGCTCGACCAATTCCAGCGCAAGGCGATGGCGATGCTCACCTCCAGCCGCGCCCGCAATGCATTCGACCTCTCGCATGAGCCCGAAACCGTTCGCCAGAGCTACGGCGACTCCCTGTACGGCACGAGCCTGCTGGTGGCGCGCCGGCTCGTCGAGGCGGGGGTGGTTTTCGTCGGCGTGACGACCGAGTCGCGAGGCGGGGGGCACTGGGATTCGCACGAGAAGAACTTCTCGCTGATGAAGACCTTCAACCTGCCGAATCTCGACGAGATCGGCTCGGCGCTCATCCAGGACATGGATCGCCGCGGCCTGCTCGAATCGACGCTCGTCGTCATGATGGGGGAGATGGGGCGAGCCCCCCGCATCAACGGCAAGGCCGGGCGCGACCACTGGCCGCAATGCGGATTCGCGCTCCTCTTCGGCGGCGGCGTCAAGGAAGGCTTCGTCCTCGGCGGGAGCGATAAGATCGGTGCGCATGTCAACGATCACCCCGTCTCGCCGGGGGATATCGTCGCGACGATGTATGACATGCTCGGCGTCGACTCGCAGATGACCGTTAACGACCTCGAAGGTCGGCCCATCCACATCGCCCACGGCGGCCAGCCGATCGGCGCGCTCCTGGCATAAGCGCAAGGATCAGGCCGTCGCGTCCGGAGCCAATCGAACGCGACGGCCTCCTGTCCTCCCTGCTCGGCTACCTCGCGGCGGTGCGGCCGGGCAGATCCTGGGCGCGTCGCACGAGTTCGAGGAACTCCTTGCGATAGCCGCTCCGGTCGGGTCCCTGGCCCTCGTTCGCAAGTTCCAGCACCGAGGACATCGAGGAGTTCCCCTGGTAGGGGGAATTTCGCAGGATCATCCCGAACGAGGCGACGGCCGCCGCGAACTTGAAGTCGTCCGACGCCTTGGAGTCGTCGAGCCCTTCGTCGACGAATCCGCGCTCGATCACCTTGCTCGCATCCCCTTCGGGAGCCTTGAAGCGAATTTTGACCGTCATCGTCTCGTTGGAGAACGCGGTCGAGGTGGATTCAACGGCCGGCTTCGGCTCGGCCGGTTTGGCATATTTCAGGGGATCGACCCCGGGCTTGTCCAGGTTTTCCTTCTTCAACTGGTCGGGAGGAACCAGCTCATAAAGGGCGGTCACCGTGTGCCCGGCCCCGATCTCGCCCGCGTCCTTCTTGTCGTCGTTGAAGTCCTCGTTCTTCAGCTTGCGATTCTCGTAACCGATCAGCCGATAGGCGCCGACCTTCGCCGGATTGAACTCGACCTGAATCTTCACATCCTTGGCGATCGTGACGAGCGTGCCGCTCATCTGTTCGATCAACACCTTCTGCGCCTCCTGCAAGGTGTCGATGTAGGCGTAGTTGCCGTTGCCTCGGTCGGCAAGCTGCTCCATCGTCGAATCCTTGAGGTTCCCCTCGCCGAAGCCGAGGACCGTCAGATAGACCTTGCTGTTCGCCTTCTCCTCGATCAGCCGGACCAACTTGGATTGATCGGTGATGCCGACGTTGAAATCGCCGTCCGTGCAAAGGACGACCCGGTTCGTACAGCCGGGGATGAAGTTCTTCACGGCGACGTCATAGGCCAGGATGATCCCGGCCCCGCCGTTGGTGGAGCCGCCGGCCTGGAGCCGTTCGAGCGCGTTGAGGATCTCCGCCTTGTGCTCGCATGAGGTGGATGGGAGCGCCAGCCCCTCGGCCCCCGCGTAGACGACGATCGCGACCCGATCGTTCTCGCCGAGCCGTTGCACGAGCAACTGCAAGGCGGATTTGAGGAGCGGCAGCTTGTTGGGGGCGCTCATCGATCCCGAGACGTCCAGGAGGAACACGAGGTTCGCCGCCGGGCGTTTCTCCGCGTGAATCTCCTTCCCCTTCAGGCCGATGCGGGCCAGCCGATGCGCGCCGTTCCAGGGGCATGCCGCGATTTCGACATTCGCCGAAAAGGCCTTGTCTTCGGTCGGCTGCGGGTAGTCGTAGGGGAAGTAGTTGATCAGTTCTTCGATGCGCACGGCGTCTCTGGGAGGGAGCATCCCCTGGGTCAGGAAGCGCCGGACGTTGGCATAGGAGGCGGTGTCGACATCGATCGAGAACGTCGATAACGGCTCCCGATCCGCGACGATGAACTCATTGTCGACGATCTCGGCGTACTTCTCGGTGTTCGGCGGTTCCGGTGCCTGCAACTCGACCGGCGGCACTGTTGCCGGGGCGAGCGCGACGCCTTGCTCGGTCTTCGATGCCGCGCGTTCCGACTTTTCGGCGCAGCCAAACCATCCGACCAGGCAGACGCAGGCCGAGATTGCCAACAAAGCATGACCGGCCCGCGCCTGGGCCGATCGGTCCTTGAGCCTTCCCATGGAACACCCCGAGATGGAGAAGTCGAACGATGCACGACCGAAATAGCGGAGAATCCGCGCCGGGATTCCGGACTATGATTGAATACGGGGATTCTCGGACAATCGTCGGGCGCAAACTGCGTACTGGTCGAAAAAAGTCCGGAGGACGCGTGGGACGGAAGACTCCACACTCCGGTTCTCATCGTTCGGATCGGTGGATGGATCAGCGGCCTTCGGCCCCGTCGGGCGGATTATCCGAGGGAAGGGGAGATTCCGCTGGGGACTCCCCGGCCGGGGGGCATTCGGCGAACGCCTTGAGCAAGGAGGCATGATCCGGCAGCAGGATCATGCAACCTTCGCTCGCGTGCGGGTGCCAGTCGAGCAGGTACCAACGGCCGCATTTCCGGCAGGTGCCGATCATGCGTTCGGGTTCCTGGGTGCTCGGCTGGCTCAGGCCGAGGTGCGCGCCGCAGTGCAGGCAGCAAACCCACTCCGAATTCTCGGGACAATGGGAGACGCCCGTCACCGGCAGGATCAACGCGAGAGTTTGTGACATCGAGGCCATGATCCATCCTTAACGACGAGTGCGCGAGGAGGTCGCAGCTTTGATTTGAAAGGAATTGACGGGAATCGCCCCGGCGAAATCCCCGGGTCGAATTCGTTGGAACTCGATTCCCGACGATAAGCAATCCGAATTTTCGAGTCACGCAAATTTAAATGAAACGTCCAAGTTTTTTAAAATATGCCGAACCCATGATTCAAAATATCGACCGAGGGGGATTCTGATCATGACGATGCACGCGACGTTGAGGCGAATCCCCATCCGGGTCACGCCCCCGCTCGGGGATGGATGGGGCGGGTTCGGCCGCGATGCGGGTACACTCGTCATCGTTGGGCGAGCGGATCTGGACTATCCGCTCGGAAGGTTTTCGCTTAGGCTTCGGGCGATTCCCATGGGGGATTCTCGGATGCCGAATCCACGGATGGAGGCTCGACACCGTTCATGAAGATCCGCCACCCGCTACTCATCAAGGCCGTCGGCGCCGCCGGCTCGTCCGGGGCCTGGGCTCGACCCTGGACTATCATTTTCGCTTCGCCGATCCGGCGGTCAATCCGGAGGTCGCCCGGCGTCACGGCCGGCGCTATATCTACGCGTTCTTCCACGAGGTGATGCTGTTCCCGGCGCATTACTGGAACTGGCCGTCGATGCACATCCTGATCAGCGACCATCGAGACGGCGAGATGATCACCCAGGTGATCAAGCGGCTCGGCTTCGGCGTCGTCCGGGGTTCCACGACCCGCGGGGGCTCGCGCGCGCTCCGCGAGATGATGACCCAACTGGGCGACGGCAACCCCTGCATCACGCCGGATGGCCCGCGAGGACCCCGCCGGCATGTGCATCAGGGGATCGTGTTCCTCGCCCGGCAGACCGGCCTGCCGATCGTCGGGGCCGGGATGGCATTCGATAACCCCTGGCGGGCGAAGAGCTGGGATCGATTCTGCGTCCCTCGCCCCTATAGCCTGGCGGCCTGCGTCACCCCGGCGCCGGTTCACGTCCCCCCCGATGCCGATCGCGACACCCTGGAGGGGTGCCGGTTGGAGGTCGAGCGGCGGATGCGGGATGCTTCCCGAGAGGCCGAGGAATGGATCGTGGAATTGCGGAAAAAGGCGGGCTGACGGCGGCTCGCCGCGCTTGCCGGGGTGCCGGAGGCGAGGGGGACTTTCGGCGTCGGCCGGCATCCCTTGGGTTTTATTCGAGACCGATCCCGGCTGGGCTTGCGGGAATCGGACACTTCGATTAGTTTGAGCGCGCAATTCGATCCTTACGGACCCGGGAGCTTGGGATTCGCCGGTTCGAGGTCCTCGATACTCCGATGTCCGCCATGACTCCGCAACCCGAGCATCGACGACCGACGGGTTGGCCGGTCCGTTGCGCCCTGTTCGCAGTCGCCCTGGGATGGGGAGGAGTCTTGGTGCTGGCGAGCCGGCTGGAGCCCGACCCGAGGGGGTATGGGACCCATCTGCAATTGGGGCTTCAGCCCTGCGCGTTCGCCACGCTCACGGGCTATCCCTGTCCGACGTGCGGGATGACCACGTCGTTCGCCTGGTTCACCCGAGGAAATCCGGGACAATCGTGGCGGGCGAATCCGGCGGGTTGTCTCCTGGCCGCTTGTTCCGTTCCGGCCATCGCCTGGCTGATCGTCGGCGCGATTCGGGGCGTTCCCCCGGGGTTCCGCTCTTGGGAAACGCCCATCCTCGGCGCCGTCCTGATCGTCGTGGCGTTGAGCATCGGATTCTGGTTGATCCGAATCGCGGGAAATTCCCCCCTCCCGGGGGGAACGCGGACGACCGTCGAGCCGATGCCCGGGTGAGTCCGGCGGGTGCTTGGTCTTGGTTTGCTAGGTTTCAGCAAGGAAGGAGTGGGTTGAAGATGGCCCCTCGATCATCGACATGGACGCGGCACGCCTTGGCCCTCGTACTCATCGTGGGGGGCCTGGCCGCGACGACCGGATGCGATCCTCGGACGATCATGTACTTCCTCCAGCCCTTCGAGCCGACGGTCCCCGCCAAGGGGCCGTCCCTGAAGGGGAAGAAGGTCGTCATCCTGACGCGGGCGACATCGACCGCTCAGGGCGAATTCCCCTCGATCGACAACGAGCTGGAGCGTGAGTTCACGACGCTCCTGCGCAAGAACAGCAAGAAGGTGACCTTCGTCGAGGCCGAGAAGGTCCACACCTGGGTCGAGGGCCATCCCGACTGGACCGACCCCGCCGAGGCCGCCCGCGACCATGAGGCCGACGTCGCCATCTTCCTGGAGATGGAAGAGTTCCGGCTCTCGCACCCGGGGGACCTCAACATGCTGCAAGGGCGCTCGAAGATTCATATCAAGGCCTACGAACTCAAGACCGCCAAGAACAGCAAGGGCAAGGAAGATCCCGAAAAGCCCAAGGAGTCCGAGGAAATCTGGAACGACTACCAGGAGACCGAGTTCCCCACCCGAGGCCCCGTCCCCGTCGAATCCGCCGGAGGCCGCGACAGCTTCAAGAATCGGTTCCTCAAGGTCGTCGCCGCCGAGGCCTCCTGGCACTTCGTGGATCACGCCGAAGGGGACGACATTCAGGACGTGCGATTCAACAAGCCCTGATCCTCACCCGGTTGACGGGGATAAACCCTCGGTCTCTCGTTTTGCTTCGCTCGGGGCGGCTTGCCGCCCCGAGCGAACGAGGTTGAGGGGCCGTCCTCGTTTTTCCGAGGCGCGATGCCTCCGCTCCTTCGGTCCGGAGGATGGGATGGGCGGGGGCTCACTTCGGCGGCTGCCGGACGGGCTCGGCCTGGGTCCGGTGGAGCAGGATCATCCCCTGGAAGTCCGCGGAGGCGAGGGTCCGCCCGTCCGGGCTGAATGCCACCGCGTGAACCTTCTCCGAGTGCCCCGGCAGGCGCAGCAACTCGCGAACCGAGAAGGCGTCCCAGAGGCGGACGGTCATGTCGTCGCCCCCGCTGGCGAGGGTCCGCCCGTCCGGGCTGAATGCCAGATCCCAGACGCCCCCGGTCTCGGTCCCCCGCTCGACCGTGCTCTTCAGGACCATGCTTCGAGCATCCCAGAACTGGATTCTCCCCTCGTTGTCCCCCGCGGCGAATTGGCTCCGGTCGGGGGAGAAGGCGATGCAGCGGACCGGCCCCCGGGTGGGGATGATGGCACGCCGGGTGAGATCGGGGACGTTCCAGATGGAGATGGATCGGTCGTCGCCGCCGACGGCGAGGGTGCGTCCGTCCGGGCTGAAGGCGGCCACGAACAGGCCCCCCCGATGGGGGGTCTCGATGATGCGCTCGGTCCCCTCGATCGTGTCGCGAATCCAGATGCTCGTCGGCTGGCTCACGGCCGCGAGATGTCGCCCATCCGGGGAGCGGGCCAGCGAGCGGATTGTCGCGGAATGGAAGAGGGGAGGATTGGCGACCCACTCATTTTTCGCCGCCCTTCCTCCGATCGCGGATTTGCCGACCTGCCCGGTGTAATTGCTCCAGTAGAGCTGGTGATCGTCGCGTCCGCCGTCCGCCATCGAGGTGACGAGGCTCCCGAGGTTCTCCAGGGCCTTGAGGGGGCGGGCATTCGAAACGTTCCAGTAGCGGATGCGATGGTCGTCCCCCGCCGAGGCGAGGACGGTCCCCCCCTCCAGGAAGGCGATGTCCCAGACCTCGACGCCGTGAAACAGCGTGTCGGGGGGGGCGGGGTCCGGGGCGTAATTCCAGAAGCGGATGGCGTCCTCGCTCCCGGCCAGAATGGCGGCGGTCCTGGCGTCGGGATACCACCCGACGCTGGAGATGTACCCGAGATTTCCCGGGAATTTCGCCCGGAATTCGCCGTTGGTCGCATCCCAGACCCGGACGTCTCCGCCGCTGTCGCCGGTGATGAGGACCTTGCCGTCCGGCGAGAACGCCAGGCAGGTGGGGATCGAGTTGCTGCCGAAGGCCTTGCCGTCGAGGGCCCATCGGTCTCTGCCGGTCTGGGTATCGAAGACGCGGACTCGGGGCTCCCAGTCGGTGCGGGCGGCGAGTCGCCCGTCCGGCGAGAGGACCAGCTTGGACTGAGATCCCCGGTCTCGCATATTCACCTGCCCGGGGATTTTCAGGCCGATCAGGGGATCGTAGGACTGCTGACCGAGGGCAGTTCCCCGGCCGGATTCGAGATCGTAGAGGATCGGAAGAATCGAGGAGGATGGGGTGTGCGCCTGGAGGATCAGGGTCCGGCCGTCGCCGGAGAAATTCATGCCCAGGCAGGCCGGGATCTCGACGATCCGAAGACTCGCGATTGCCGCGGCATTCGGCCCGGTCGGATTTGAATCGGGGGGATGGGGCCGGAGCGCGGGGGCTTCGGAGCCGGAAACAACCCATTCCAGATTCGAGAGGGCGAGGGTTTTTCCGTCGGGGCTGACGAGCGACCGGGCCGGCGGGAGTCGAAGCGGAATCTCACGATGGCCATCGTCGAGCCAGAGGGATTCCATCGGCAGCCCATCGTCCCCGACGATGAAGAATCGCTTGAAATGCCCGTCGAACCGGGCGGACTCCCCCAGGCCCGAGGAGACGATCGCTCGCGGACTCAAGCGGATCTCCCCGCTGAGCAGGTGGGCGCTCTGTTTCGCTGTCGGCAGAAAATCGAGCGGTTGCAAATTCCACCACGAGAAATCTCGCCCCGGCGCGACCTCGTAGTCGCGGGTCGCCCGGGCCCAGAGGAGTCGCCAGGCGAATTCACGGATGTCGGCCTGGCCCGGGGCCGGGCGCTGCCGGAGCAAGATCGATTGGGCCAGCTCGGGCCGGCCCGCCCCGAGTTCCTGATCGACGAGTCGGAGGTCGGCCGCGTAGGCGGCGTGCCGCTTGTCGAGCTCCGTATTGTGCAGCGTTTCCATCGTTGCTTCGAGCGTGGCGACGATCTTCTTGAGCTCACGATTGGCGAGATTAAGTTGATTATTCGAAGCGGAAAGCTTGGCCTGGTGATTGGCGATCAGCCCCGCGATGAGCAGGCCGACGGCGACCGTCCCCCCGATGAGGCCCGACCGGCCGGGATGCCGGCGGATCCAGAGCCCGAGCCGTTCCCAGGCCGGCCTGGGCCTCGCCAGGACCGGGATTCCCTGGAGATACCGTTGCAGGTCGTCGAGCAACGCGGATGCCGAGGCGTAGCGACGATCGGGGGAATGATCGAGGCATTTCAGGCAGATCGTTTCCAGGTCGCGCGGGATCTCCTTGCGGATCTGCCGAGGCGAGGCCGGCGGCTCCCCCCGGCTGAGCTGCACGCTCAGCTCCCAGATGGTCCCGCACGAGTAGATCGGCCGGTTCGTCAGCAATTCGTAGAAGATGGCCCCGAGCGAATAGATGTCGGCCCGTTCATCGGCGGGGCCCCGATCGGGGAGGACCTGCTCGGGGGCCATGTAGGGGGGGGTGCCGAGCCAGAATCCCGTCAGCGTCCCCGATTCGTCCTCGTCATGAAAGGTCCCCAGGCCGAAGTCGGTGATTCTCGGATGCGGCAACGCCCGTTGATTCGGTTCAGGCCGGCCCTCGGCGAGCTCGTCGGGGGCAACCATCAGCACGTTGCTGGGCTTTAAATCGCGGTGGAGCACGCCCTGGCGATGCGCATAGGCCAGCCCCGAGGCGAGCCTCGCCGTGAGCTGCGCCGCTTCCCTGGCAGGCACCCCCTTCGGGAACTGCGTCAGCCAGTGAGAGAGCGGCTCCCCGTTCTGGAAGGCGGTGGCCAGGTAGAACGTCTCGCCGATCAGGCCCGCGTCCAGGACCGGCACGATTGCCTCGTGGTCCAGGGACGCCGCCAGTCGCGCCTCCCTCGCGAAACGCGACCAGATCGCGGCGTTCTGGACCCGGTCCGGCCGGGGGACCTTGAGCGCGACGTCGCGGCCCAATCGGGTGTCCAAGGCGAGATAGACGATGCCGAAGCCCCCTCGGCCGAGTTCTTGGCCGAGGGTGAAACGGCCGAGCTGCATCCCCGGCGCGGTGAATGCGGTCGACGTTTTTTCGTCCCACTGCGTGGCGTCGAACGCGGGGCCCTTCTGGCTCGCGTGACTGACGGAATCTCCCTGGGTCGAGGGAGGATCCGATCGCTCTCGACGATCGCCATAGGCCCAACGCAGCAGCTCCGTGATCGCCTTGAACGACTCAGCAGGGTTCCCGGTCGGGCTGCGTCGTTGCTTGGACTTCGGCGTGGTTGGACCGTCCCCCGATGGGACCTGGGGACGACTCATCCTTGAATTTCCCCGGTTCGGCGCTTGATCCGAACGACTCTCCGGGGGGGAGAATCCGAGCGACTCGGCCATCTCTCTCGGGGGGGACGCTTCATTGGTCATCGCCTCCATCATCGATCGTTTCACGAGTCAGCAGGCCATCGACCGTAAGCCGAGGTATACGTCCGGAAGACACCTTCGGCTTATTTGAAAGTTTACGGGGTTTGGGCTTAACCTCGCAACCGTTTAGGAATGTTCCCTGGAAAAGGGTCGTCCATTCCCCCGCGCATCGCGGGTTGGCAATCCGATTCAGCCCGACCGCCGGATCGGCGTAAATTGTGAGTGCATTCATGGTTTCGCGAGGTGGTTTTTGTGAAAAAGGAAGTGACTGCAAACTCGAGAGGATTTCGAGAAGAGGTGGGGGAGTTTGTTGACTGAACTCCCCGGCTACTTATAATCAAACCAAGATTCTGCTTTGGACCGCCGCCCCGAGGCGGCATCCCCCACGACGCGATCAGACGCAACGTCCGGCGAGGTGAGAAGCCGGTAAACGCCTTGCCCTCGAGAACATTGATTGGACATCAACGCCGGGCGCAAGCACGAAACGATCAGGAAAGCGTGGTCGGTGCGATCG
>CALKTZ010000024.1 GCA_937997355.1 uncultured Planctomycetales bacterium
TCTGGCCCGCGGCGAGGTGCAGTGCATCGGCGCCACCACGCTCGATGAATACCGGAAATACATCGAGAAGGACGGAGCCCTCGAACGCCGGTTCCAGACGATCGTCGTCGAGCCGCCGAGCAAGAACGAGGCCCTCGAAATCCTTCGAGGACTCCGCGACCGTTACGAGGCCCATCACCGCGTTCAAATCACCGACGAAGCCCTCGAAGCCGCCGTGGAGATGTCCGACCGCTACATCACCGGGCGTTGCCTCCCGGACAAGGCCATCGACGTCGTCGACGAAGCGGGCGCCCGGGTCCGCCTCAAAGCGATGACTCGTCCCCCCGATCTGAAAGAGATCGACGAGCAGATTGAACGGCTCAACCAGGACAAAGAAGAAGCCGTCGCCAATCAGGACTTCGAACGTGCGGCGTCGCTCCGCGACCAGGCCGACAAGCTCAAGAAGAAGAAGGAAACGATCACCCGCGAATGGCGTGAACGCTCCAAGGAAGTCGACGGCACGGTCGACGAGGAAGTGTTCCAGGCTCGAGACCGAGGAAACCGCCCGGCTCCTGAAGATGGAAGAGGATATCCAGAAGAAGGTTATCTCTCAGACCGAGGCCATCAAGCGGATCAGCGAGGCCGTCCGCCGCAGCCGGGCGGGGCTCAAGGACCCGAAGCGACCGATCGGCAGCTTCATCTTCGCCGGGCCGACCGGCGTCGGGAAAACCCATCTCGCCAAAGCCCTTGCCGAATTCATGTTCGGAGACGCCGATGCGTTGATCCAGATCGACATGTCGGAGTACATGGAGAAGCATAATGTCTCCCGGCTGATCGGCGCGCCTCCCGGCTACGTCGGCTACGAAGAGGGGGGACAACTCACCGAGAAGATCCGACGTCGTCCCTACGCCGTGGTGCTGCTCGACGAAATCGAGAAGGCCCACCCCGACGTCTACAACATGCTCCTCCAGATCATGGAGGAAGGTCGGCTGACCGACAGCTTCGGTCGCAACGTCGACTTCAAGAACACGATCATCATCATGACGACCAACGCCGGCGCCGAGGTGACGTCCAGCACGAACATCTTCGGCTTCGATCGCGGCCGCGATGATGCCGCCAGCTATGAGCAAATGAAGGAACGGCTGAAAGTTGCGATCGAGAAGTACTTCCGCCCCGAATTCCTGAACCGTCTCGACGACGTGATCGTGTTCCATTCGCTGAACAAGGATAACCTCAAGCGAATCGTCGACATCGAACTCTCGAAGATTCGCGGCCGTCTTTCGGATCGCGGCCTTGAGCTCGTGATGAGCGACGAAGCCAAGGATCTCCTGATCGCCAAGGGATACAACCCGGACTACGGGGCTCGTCCCCTTCGTCGGGCTGTCGAGAACATGATCGAAAACCCGATGAGCGAGGAGATCCTCCGCGGGAACTTCGCCGGCAAGGATTTGATTCAGGTCCTTGTCGAAGGCGAAGATGAAGCCAAGCGGCTCAAATTCGTCGCATCGAAGAAGAATTCGGAGGAATCACTAGCTGCCGTCGGCGGGACGAGCGGCACTCCGGGAAGCACCACGGGGCACTGAGCCCGACCGATCGATCATCGATCGACGTTCTTAAAAGAGGCGGTGGAGACGCGAAGTCTCCACCGCCTCTTTCTTCGTTGGCCGCCCACAATAGAAGCTTCGATATACGCTCCAGGAAATGGGGCCGCGTATCCCCGATAACCCGATGCAACACCGCCGCGACCCGGAATAACGTCCCCGCCGCCGGCGCCGGATTCAAATCTTCTGGGGAATCGCTTCGCGGGATCCAACCTCATCGCCCGACTGCCGGGATTTCCCGAGTCTTGAGAGACGTCGCGTCAGTTGATGCCGGTCGATCAGGATGACGAATGCCGGGACCAGAATCGGCCGCACGAGGAACGTATCGAGAAGGATTCCGAGGCCAAGGGCGAAACCGAGTTCACGCAGCGACGTAAGGCTGCCGGTCAGCATCGAGCCGAAAGTCCCCGCCATGATCAATCCGCAGGAACTGATAATCCCCCCGGTGTGGGCCACCGCCCTCCTTGTTCCTTCCGTGACCCCATGCTTGGCTTCTTCTTCGATCACGCGGGCCATGAGGAGGATGTTGTAATCCTCGCCTACCGCCACGAGGATCACGAATAAGAAAAATCCGACCGTCCAATCGAGCCCGCCCCATGGCGTCGGCCCCTGATGCAAGGAACGGAACAGGAGTTCCGTGACTCCCAAGGAGGCCAGATAGCCCAAAATCACGGTGAAGATCAGATAGAGACAGACTCCGGGACGCCCGAGAAGTGCGATCAAGACGGCATAAACGCCCAGAGTAACCAGGATATACATCCGTCGTTGATCCGCGGTCGTCACCGTTTTCAAATCATTGACCGCGGCGGTGGAGCCGACAAATCCGATGCTTTCCGTTCCTTCGAGCGCCTGCCCCGGGGCGGTCAAGGACTTCAACAGTTTTTGAACCGAGTCGAGGGTCGCCAGGCTCGGTGTGGAGAATGGGTCCGATCCGAAAACAAGATCGATCTTGGTGATGTGATTCCGGTTCGCTCCGTTCGAGGGAGCGAGGCTCACGTATCGAGATTCGGCGGCGGCCCGAAGCGCCTCCCTCGCCAGCCGTTGGACCAGGGAGAGATCGGTTTCGGAGCTTGGAGGTTTTCCAAGTGGTTGATAGAGAGAGCGGACCTCGGCGACATTTTCCAGTTGGCCGAGTTGCCGGCTCACCTTGCGGATTACTTCAATCCCGGCGGGCGATCGAAAATCAAGCTGAGGATTGTTCAGGAACACCGAGGTAGGGCTCAACTCCCCCACGGCGAAATACCGCTTGATCACATTGGAGCCGATCACGCTCCGACGGTCCGGATCCATATCGGCGAGTTGGCTGTAACTCGATTGCGTCCGGGCACCGATCACGGCGAACGGGGCGAGAGCCGAGAGACAAACGATCAGGATCAACAGCGGACGACTCACGACTGCATCGGCGACATTCTTCCAGAAGCCGCTAGGGTTCACAAAATCAAGTTCTTGATGCGGCTCATCCTTGGTCGCGATCGGGTCGGGCGACCGGAAGGGCCAGAAAATTGCTCCTCCAATCCAGTAGAGGAGGACGGGAGCCAGGGTCAGTGCGGCAAACAAGGCCGCGGTCAGACTCAAAGCGATTGCCGGTCCTGTATACCGGATCTTGGCAAAGCTCGAAAAGAAGAGCATGCCCAATCCGATGATGACCGTCCCCGCGCTGGCGACCAAGGCCGATCCCACCTGAGAGATGGCCTCGCGCAGGGCGTCGGTCCGATCCCGCCCCTTCGCCAACTCCTCGCGATATCTGGCGATGAGGAAGAGGCAGTAATCGGTGCCGGCACCGAAGAGGACCACCACGACGAAAACCTGAGTGATGTTGATGACCTGGAACTCAAGCCAGGGAATCTTCGTCGCGAGGGCGAGCAATTTGAGCGAGACCACCACCGAGAGCGCGATCGTGAACAGCGGGATCATCGCCAGGAGAGGGGAGCGATACACGATGAGCAGGATCGCGATGACGAGGCCGATCGTGGCATTCGTCGTGTTGTTGATGCTCTCTTTCGAGGCGGCGTTCATGTCATGTCCGACCACCGCCGAGCCGGTGATCGAGAGCGTCAGCCCCTCGGGCGCCGGGGTACGCTGATGATCCATGAATTCGATCGCGTGATCGACGGCGACTCGCGTTTTCTTCGACAGATACGTGCTATCGAGCGCGATGATCGAAAGAACGGCATGGTTTCGGCCATCCTTCCCAACACCGAGAAGGCGAGGGCCAATCACCGGGGTTAAATGTGTATCGATCTTTTTAATCGTCAGTTCGGGTTGCGTGCGAGAATAGGCGAGGAATTCATCCGAGACGGAACGGACATAGGTGAGATCCTCGGACGTCAACGGCGATTGCGCGCGTTCGTAGACCAGCACGATTTGAGAGCTTGAAGCATCGCGGGGAAATCCTTGCTCCAGCAATTCCTGGCCCAAGACGCTGGGATATCCGGCCGGGAAAAAGCGGACATCATCGTCCTTGGTAATCTGCTCCCAACGCGGTGCGACCAGAAACAGCGATCCGGTAATCGTCAGCCAACCAAGAATGACGAGCCATGGACGACCGATGACCAGATTTGCGATTTTTTGGAACATAGGCGCGAGTCGATGACCGGGGATCCAGGCCGATGACGCCGAGCGTCACCTTTGATGAGGTCATAACAGCTTCCGGCACCTGGATTTTGACAAACCACCAAGGAAGGTCCGCGTCGGACACTTGAGGCACTCGGGGAAATCGAATCGCTCAGCCCATTGAACCTTGACCGATCACTGCAAGAATTCCGACCAGGCCACGGTCCAGGAGTTCAAACTTCAGAAAGATGAGGCAACGCTCAGATTGGCTTCGGCAATTGATTTAGGGCGACTTCCGTGTATTTGCTTCTTGAGGATCGAACATAGTCAATCCATCTTCCGGTGTCAAAATGAAATACTCTGGTCAACCCCCGACATCCGCACAAACTGGCTATTCGCCATTTCTTGAACAAATTGAAAGACTCGGCTTCATCGAAAGACATCGCAGCCAATAACACGGGATCAACTCGAAAACGTGCAGCAACGCCTGTCATGATTTCCATTTCCGACTTATCGACACAATCTACTCATTTTACTGAAACATCCAAATTCCTGTCATCGAACGATCTCGTCGCGTCGACCGTAATCATGAATATCCGCGGAATGCTGAACCGCGGAGGGAAGGCCCTTGTCATCTTCCCTAGGATGTACTACTAGAAGAGATAGGAAGCCTTGCGTCATCAGGATGACTTTGTATTTGTTTCGAGGAACAACCCTTCCGTGTCACGATCATTCGTCCGCCACTTGGCTCACACCTGGAATGGAAAGCTGTCATTTTATCGACAGCATCGCAATGACGAGCACCTGCTCGCCGTGGTTGAAGAAGCTTCGCGTTATGTCGGCCTCCACCTTGAAAATGATC
>CALKTZ010000025.1 GCA_937997355.1 uncultured Planctomycetales bacterium
GATCTCGTTCCCGCGCTACTCGCAGGACGTCACAGATCTGGCGCGCATCGCCCGCGGAATGGGCAGCCGCATCCTGGCGCTGACCGACTCCCCCGCCGCCCCGCTGGCGCGGCAGGCCGATGACCTGTTGCTGGCCCCGGCGCAGCATCCGGTGCTCAGCTCCTCCTGCCTGCCGGGCCTCGCGCTGATCGAGGCGCTGCTCTCCGAATTCCTCCTGTCCAATCCCGCACATGTGGAGCGGGCGGGCCGGCTGGCGGGAGATCGCCGATCATCTGGTCGGCCTGGTCGGCGATTGCCGGCCCGGCGTCGCCGGGGATTGATTCCCGGAAATCAGTCCGCCTTTTGTTTTGAACGCGTGGGCCGCCGATCCGGGCGGCCTTTCTTCTATAGGGTCCGAACAGGAAGGGAAGGTTGAAATGGGAGAGCAGATCCTGGTCGCGGATGCCGGCGAAGTGCGTCGCGTGTTCGGCGACTTCCAGGCGTTCCTGGGCGTCACGCCCGAGGAGTTCGCGGAGAAATGCGCCCAGTTGACCACCGCGACGCTCCGCGATCGCGACGAGGTCGAGACTGATCAGGCGCTCAAGCAATTCGTCACCTACATGGTCATCGCGCACGAGGGGGAGGACCGGGTACGGCGGGTCTTCTGCTACCGGCGGAATCCGGGCTCGGGCGAGCAGAGGCTGCACGGCCTGATGTCGCTCGGGGTCGGCGGCCACGTCGCCTCGGAGGACCATCCGCTCCTTACGGCCGGAGGGGTCGACGAACTCAGGCTGTTCGTCTCGGCAAACCGGGAGCTCGAGGAGGAGTATCCCGGGCTCGGCCGGGGTGATGCCCGCGGCACGGTCCGCGGGCTGATCAATGACGATTCGAACGATGTCGGCCGGGTCCACCTCGGCGTGGTGTACGTTCTCGAGGTGCGACGACGGCCCGATGAGTTGGGGGCCGAGCTTGCGGAAGGTGCGTGCTGGCTGGCCGTCGACGAGCTGGTCGAGCGGCGGGTCGAGTTCGAGACCTGGTCGCGGATCGCGATCGATTCGGTCCTCAAGCCGGAAGCCCCGGCGAGGCGGGACGCCGTCGCCTTCGCCGGCTGCCTCGAGGGGGCGGCCGGGGTGTGATCGAGGGTCGGATTCCGGGGGCCCCGGCGCGATGCCGGGGCCTCGTCTCTCGGAGGGGTGACGTGAGGCGCAACGGCGTAAGGTATCTCAATTGGGCCGAATTCGTAGGCACTCAGGATGCCGTCGACCGGATTGTCGAGCGGCCTTATCGAAACTCGTTCTCCCGGCTGGAAGGGCCGAACAGTCCCGACATGTTCGAGGCGATCGTCGTGCCCTTATATCGAGTGGCGAATGTCGTCCGAGATCCCGTCTCCAACGAGCTGGATGCCAGACTCATCAGTTATTCGCGATGGAGGGCCGAGGTTGGGTAATCGATTTCCGGAGGGGGACGAGGTGGAGAATAGCGTCGAAAGGGTATTCAACCGGATCGGACTCATTGATTTGGTGGCCAGGGACGAGCGTCGCCGCGAGCGGCTGTGCCGAAGCTTGCGCCGGCGGGCGAATATCTCGGTCAGGTCGGTCGCGTACATGGAGATCCTGGCGCCGATGTATCTAGTGTCGGGCTCCGTCCGCGATCCATTCGCCCGGGAACTCCACGAACAACTCGACAATGATCGTCGATGGGAGGTCGGCCTTGGGTAATCAATTCATCTGGTCCGACCGCGCGGTGGGTTATTTGGCCGATCACCTGCATGTGGCAACTTATACGGCGCGAGCCGCCGAGTCGAATTTCGTCCCCAGGTGCGTCCGCGTCGTCGTGGCGAAGGCCACCGCGGGCTCGCTCAATAGGCGGTTCCAGAGTTCGCCTTACGGGATGGCTTCCGATGCTTTGCTCGGGGATCTGTGCGGGGCGCAAGGAGCGGGAGGACCGTGGTGATGGGCGGCGATCTGGATGACGTGGTCTGGTGGGCGATCACCACCAACGTCGCCACGAGGGGCGGTCCCCGGGTGTGGTGCGATTCGGGGCATACGCCCGAGACGCAGCTGTCCCGGCGGTGTCGCAGGAATAGCCTGAAGCTGCGTCTGAATTTATGTGGTTCCTGGGTGCCCTACCCGAATCCGTTTACCTTCGAGCAGGCCGGATTGAGGGCCGATCTGGAGAGTTTGGAGGGTCGTGATGGCGGATGAACTCGGGCACGCGCGCCGGCTGGCGGGCCGCCTGGTCCTCGACGAGGGGCGGCCCGCTCGGTATTACCTGCTGGGGCTGGATTACCTGCAACCAATACCCGGCCCGAGGTCGGGCCTCGGGCTGGATGTCGCGATCATGGACCGGAAGTTGCTCGGGTCCAGTGGCGTGGATGTCGCGTATACGGCCGCTGAGATCGGTATATTCGAGGCCGTGCTGGGGATGCGGGATCGGCCTTGCGGGCCGCTCGGCTCCTGGGGGGATCGCGATGGCTGAATGTGATCGCTGCGGCCTCTGCTGCCGGCAGCTCATCATCGAGATCGCGCACGTCGACGTCGTCAGGGAGCCGAGGTTGCTGCCGCCGGCGACGCGGCTCCTCGACGGCAACGGCGCGATCAGCTACGAATCGGATTGGGACAAGGAATACGGGCTGGCGTGCGGTTCATCTCATCCTTGCCCGATGCTGGCCGAAGACGGGCTCTGCTCGATCTATCCGACCAGGCCCAACGTGTGTGTCTCGTTCGAGGCCGGCTCGGCGCAGTGCGAGGAGCTCCGCGAGGCGGCCGGCTTGCCCCGACTTGGGGGAGGAGCGGGGGATGATTGAGAAGGTCATCTGCGGGTTCCAGACGGGCGCGGACATCGCCGGCGCGGAGGCGGCCAGGCTGGCCGGGCTCGCGACCGGCGGGTACATGCCGGGTCGGTTCATGACCGAGGCGGGCCCGAGGCCGGAATACGCCCGGCTGTACGGCGCCGTCGTGATCGACCTGCCCGGCCGGAATCTGGCCGAGCAGTACAAGGAGCGCACCCGGTTGAACGTCCGGGAAGCCGACGTGACGATCCTGTTCGGGGACCCTACTTCGCGCGGCTCCCTGGCGACCTATCGGGCGTACCGGGAGATCAAGGAGGCCGCCACGCTGGGGTTCCCGGACCCCGGCATCAGCTACTGCCGCCCGGGCTGGATCCAGGTGCCGGACCACGGACCGCGGAGCTGGCCGACGGCCGCGGATGCCGCGGCGATGCTCGCGGCCATGCCCCATCGGATCGTGAACATCGCCGGCAACCGCGAGTCGGCGGCGCCGGGGATTGGCGAGTGGGTCCGGACGTATCTGGTCGAGGTGTTCAGATTGCTGAGGGAAATTCGAGATGGCGCAGAAGATTCGGGCTGCCCGGGGACTGGGACCGGCTGGCCGCCGAGGAGCGTGATTCCTACATCGAGGCAATGGCGGCGGCCTTCGTGGACGCCAATGTCAGCTCCGGCGGCGAGCTGGTCGACCTGGACGATGACGAATAAGGGGTAGCCATGGCTCAAGCTGCGGGGACGGAAGAACGCGAGGGTAAGCAGTCGCTGACGTATGAGCAGCGGCAGCAGCGAGACCAGGAGCATCTGGACAATCCGGAGGTCGGCGACTACTGGCACGAGATGTTCTCGCCGATCCTGGTCGTCGTGGGCGTCCGCGAGGATTCGATCGTCTTCTGCCAGGACACGAAGGAGGCCGGGCGCGACCACTGGACCTGGGATCCGGCCAAGCTGACGACGCTGACGCGCGAGGGATTCCGCGGGAAACTCTGCTACGGCGGGGGCGGCGAGCTTGCGAATAAGGCATGGGCATCGGTCGTGCCGCGGTCGCACGAGTGGGTGAGGCAGGCCGCGATTGATGCGGGGTGGGTCGACCACGCGCCGCCGTCGCGTGCGAAGGTCGTGACCTGGCATCCCGGGGGCGCCTCGAAGGCCGAATGGCCCTGGAAGGGTGACAACAGCGTCACGGGGGACGGGAAGCGTTACTGCTACATTCTGCAGGACGGGAGATACATCACGGGGATCATGTGGCGGGAGGTCTGGCCCAAGATCGTCTGCTATACCGACGCCGAAGCCCTGGAGGCGCCGGTCGAGGAGTTCCGCAAGGGTGTGGCCCAATCGGGCTGAATGTTTCGAGCAAACAGAAAGGAAGGGCGGTGAATACAACCAGCGTGCCGGAGCAGATGGCCAAGCCGGTCAAGCACCTGGAGGAGCAGCTCCGCGGGATCCGCGCCGGCGCCCTCTCCATCGGCTTCCTGGAGTCGTTCCGCGTCCCTCACCAGGGATCGACGGTCCCGCTGGCCAAGGTCGCCGTGA
>CALKTZ010000026.1 GCA_937997355.1 uncultured Planctomycetales bacterium
GCCGGCGTCTTGTGGATGCCCACGTCGATGACCACCGCGCCGGGCTTGATCCAGTCTCCGGTGACGCGCTCGGGCTGCCCCATGGCGACGACGACCAGGTCGGCCTCTTTCGTGACGGCCTTCGGGTCCTTCGTGCCGGTGTGGCAGACGGTCACCGTGGCGTCTCCCCCGGCCCCCTTCTGCATCAGCAGCAGGGCCATCGGCTTGCCGACGATGTTCGACCGGCCCAGCACGACGGCGTTCATCCCCCGCGTCGGAACCCCGGCGTGGATCAGCATGTGCTGGATGCCCAGCGGCGTGCAGGGGACGAAGCGCGGGGTCCCCTGCGCCAGCAGGCCGACGTTGAACGGGTGGAACCCGTCCACGTCCTTGAGCGGATTGACCCGTTCCAGGATCGCGTGCTCATCGATCCCCTTCGGGAGCGGAAGCTGAATGAGGATCCCGTGGACCGAGGGATCGGCGTTGAGCTGGTCGATGGTGGCCTCAAGCTCGGCCTGGCCGGTGCTCCCCGCCAGCCGCAAGACCTTGCCGTCGATCCCCGCCTCGGTGCAGGCTTTCTGCTTGTTCCTGACATAGACCTGGCTGGCGGGATCATCCCCGACCAGGACGACCGTGAGGCCGGGGACCTTGCCGGTTTCGCGGAGGATGTCGGCGACCTCGGCCGCCACCGCGAGCCTCACCTGTTGCGCCAATGCTTTGCCGTCGAGTATCGCCGCGGTCAAGGTGTTCCCCCTGTCTTGAAGTTCATTGCCGGGACATCAGGTGGAGCCGGACCCGGTCCTCGAATTGCTTGTCGTTGGTACGGAGGTGGTCGAAGCTCTCCCAGGAGAGCACATAGAGCGTGACGTCGGTCTTGGCCCGGATCACCTCGTCGGGATGATCGAACGTGATCGTCGAGGACTGCCCGAAGAAGTGGCTCCCCGGCCCGAGCTCGCGGGTGACCGCGCCCTCTTCCTCGGCCTGGGCGATGCCGTCGGCGATCAGGTAGAAGCTGTCCTTGTCGACCCCGAGCTGGACGATCAGCTCGCCGGCCCGGAAATGCTCCTCGCGCATCTGGTCGGCGATCCTCGACAGGGTCTCGGCGCTGAAGACCTGGATCGCGGGGATGTTGCGGAGCAGCTTGCAGATGCGGATCGAAAGCTCGGGCATGACGTTCGACACGACCTTGCCGCCGACCAGGTTGACGATCCGGTGGGCATGGTTCAGCAATCGCTGGTCGTGCGTGACGATCAGGATCGTGGTCCGGTTGATGCCCGTGGCGAGCTGCCGGAACAGCTTCATGACGATTTCGGACGAGTGGGCGTCGAGGGCGGCGGTCGGCTCGTCGGCCAGGACGAGCGCCGGGTTGTTCACCAGGGCGCGGGCGATCGCCACGCGCTGCCGCTGGCCGCCCGAGAGATTGCCGGGGGCATAGGAGAGCCGATCCCCCAGGCCGAGCTCCGTGAGCAGGTCGGCGCATCGGCGGTTCATGTCGTCCACGTCGTCGGGGTGGAGCGACGTGGCCATCCGGACGTTCTCGATCGCCGACAGCGAGCTGAACAGGTTGTGGTGCTGGAAGATGAAGCCGATCTTCCGCCGGACCTCGATCTGCCCCCGATTGTCGATCCCGTTCAGCTCTCGCCCCAGCACGGCCAGGCTCCCCTCCTGCATGTGCCGGAGCGCGCCGATGAGGGTGAGGAGCGTGGTTTTGCCCGATCCGGAAGGGCCGGTAAGGATCACGACCTCCCCCTGGCCGATCTCGAAGGTGTTCTCGGTGAGGACCTGCGACTTCGCCTCGCCGGTGCCGTAGAAATAGTTCACGCCCTGCGCGCGGATGGCCGCCTCCACGCTCCGTCGCTGGGAGACGGCGGTGGGCTTTTGCTGATGGGTCGGCGAGACGGTCGTGGCTGTCGGCGGCGTCAAGGTCGGTGCTCCCTTCGTCAGTTTCAAGCGAAGAGCTCGGCGGGGTCGACCGAGCTGAGTTTCCGACCAGCCAGGAGCCCGGACAGTACGCACATGATGACGGTCAAGGCGAAAATGATCAAGGAATCGGCGGGCCTCACGTCGAGATTCAGCCCGGTCTGGTGTTCGAGGTATCGGGCCAGCACGAGGCTGATGAGCATGCCGATCGCGAAACCCAGGATCGCCAGATAGATCCCTTCTTCCACGATCACGCGGAGCAAGGCCCCCGACGAATAGCCCATCGCCTTGAGGGTGGCGAACTCGGCGATGCGGTCGCTGATCTCGGAGAAGAGGACCTGATAGCAGATCGCGGTGCCGACGATGAAGCCCATCACCACGCCGATGTCGAAGACGACGCCGATCGGGGCGACGGCCTCCCAGAAGAGCCTTTCCTTGGCCATGAACTCGGCCTTCGTCAGCAGGACGACGTCGGCGGGCAGATCGCGCCGGATCGCCTCGACGATCGCCCCTTCCGGGGCGCCGGGGCGGAGCCGGATAACCCCCACGTCGACGATCGGATCGCTCTCCCGCCCCAGCCGTCGTTCCGGGAAATAGTTCAGGAAATTGTCCTCGCTCATCAGGAGGGTGCCGTTGCTGCGGAAGTCGGTGCCGAGTTCGAACGTGCCGCCGATCCGGAGCCGTCGCCCGCGCAGCTCCGAGACCTCGCCGGCTTCGAATTCGCCGTAGAGGTCGGCCTTGGATCGGATGTCGCCGAGGGCCGTTTCCGGCCGGCTCATGATCTCGCGTTGCGACCGCACGTCGGGGAGGCCGAGCAGGTCGTCCTCGGGGGCATAGGCCATGACCCGGATGCGCCGGCCGAGTCCGCTCGCCGGGTTCCGCCACTTGGTGGTCTCGCGGACGTCGACGTAGAACGGGCTCGCGGAAACGACCCCGTCGTGGCCGAGGGCTTTTTCCAGCCGTCGCCGGGAGAAGGCGGCGGGGGTGGTGAGCATGTACCGCTCGCGATTGGTCATGAAGAGCTGGCCGTCGAGATCGTCGATCACCGCGACCATGTTTTCCAGGAGCGCATTCCGGAAGCCGACCTGGCTGAACATCAGGATCACGGCGAAGCTCGCCCCGGCCGTCGAGGTCGCCAGCCGCCACGGATCTTCAGTCAGATTGCGCCAGGCCAGCGGGACGCGTCGGAGTCGCAACATGAAGCGGAATTCCTCTTGCGCGGCGATTGGGACGACGCAACGAGGATAGTCCATCGATCCGAGGGAAGCAACGCGACGTGCGGACCACCCCGATTGGCGTTATCCTGGTGGGATCACTCGAAGGCGTTTGCCTCCGACCCTGGAATTCCGCTCCCCGATACTTTGAGAGGATCGCCCCTCGAAAGAGGGACGTCAGCCGTGGCCAAAGATATCACGCTCCCCGACCCCGGTGTGGTGCTCGACCTCCTCGAAGCGTTCCGCCGCTCCAAGACGATGTTCGCGGCCGTCTCCCTGGGGGTGTTCGACGCCCTCGCCGATCGCCCCCTCTCCCTGGACCAGATTTCCACCGGGCTGGATTTGGATCGGGATGCCGCCGAGCGGCTCCTGGATGCCTGCGTCGGCCTCGGCCTCCTCGCCAGGGAGGGGGGGAGCTATCAAAATACTCCGGCCTCGGCCTCCTACCTCTGCTCGAATAGCCCCGACCGGCTCACCGGTTATATCAACTTTTCGAACCAGGTTAGCTGGAATCTCTGGAGCCATCTCGAAGATGCCGTCCGCGAAGGGACCCATCGCTGGAAACAGGCCTACGGCTGGGATGCCCCGATCTTCTCGTCCTTCTTCAAGGACGATTTCGCCAAGCGCGAATTCCTGATGGGAATGAACGGGCAGGGGCGGATCAGCTCGCCGCGAGTGGTCTCGGCGTTCGACCTGGGCCGATTTACGCGGCTCGTCGATCTGGGCGGGGCGACCGGCCATCTCGCGATCGCCGCCTGCAAGCGTTATCCGAACCTCAGGGCGACCGTGTTCGACCTCGCCGAGGCGGTCCCGCTGGCCAGGGAGATGATAGACACATCGGGGGTCGGCGACCGCATCGAGGTCGTCGCCGGAGACTTCTTCAACGACCCGCTCCCCGAGGCCGACCTCTTCGCGCTCGGGCGGATCGTCCACGACTGGGCCGAGGCCAAGATCCCGCTCCTGCTGAAGCGCATTTACGATCGATTGCCCAGTGGGGGGGCCTTGCTGATCGCCGAAAAGATGCTCAACCCCGAGAAGGACGGCCCGCGATGGGCGCAGATGCAGAGCCTGAACATGCTGACCTGCACCGAGGGGAAGGAGCGGACCCTCGACGAATACGAAGCCATCTTGAATCGGGTCGGCTTCGTGGACGTCCAGGGGTGCGTCACCCCCACCCCGCTCGACGCGATCCTTGCCTTCAAGCCCTGAAAACGCCGCCGAAACGCCCGACCCAAGGTCTCCAGATTTGAGGCACCAATCGGTCCCGCGAAAAATGGGACGGGCACGCGGAGTACCGGCGAGCCAGTCCCGTTTTCGCTTCGGCTTTCTGTCCAGGCTCGCGAAAAAAGGGACAGGCACCGCGCTCCGCTTCGGGCCAGTCCCTATTTTTCGCTCCGGCCCGGCGGTCAGGCGATCGTCCGGGGCTGGGCGCTCCGGGCGAAGTCTTCCCACGCCTTGTCGAGCGCGGCAGGATTGGCCGAGCCGGCGTGGACCATCAGGCGATAGCGAAGATCCAGCGCGTGGTCGCGGGCCACGCCGTAGGGGCTCGTCGCGTTGAAGGCCGCGCACATCAGGCCGTCCCCCCGGACGTTCCAGCGCGTCGGATGATTCGGATTCGCGGGATGATCCATCAGGCAGATCCCCTCGACCACGTTCGGGGCCGACGGTCCCGAGTAGTCGATCCATCGTGAGGCCGTTCCGCCGACGGCGGAAGCACCGGTTCGTCGCTCGGAGCTGGTCACCCGGCCCCCGCCAAGGCTCTCCGACATCGTGGAGGCGACCCGCGTGCCCAGGAAGCCAAGCTCGGTCTGACCCAACTCGACGGGAACTCCGGTCGATTCGAATCGCGCCAGGATGTCGATCGCGAAGCCCTTGTCGTTGGTCGGCGTCAGTTCCAGTTCGAGAGTTTGGTGGAGGATGGCCTCGCCTCTCGCCCACCAGTCGAGCTGGATCGTCGCTCCCCCTCGGCTCCCGTCCTGGAACCGTGTCACGCCGCGATGGCGGATCTTGACGTCGGTGCCGGCGGGGCTCGCCCAGAAATCGGTCCCGGCCAGATTCGCATGGCCGAGCCAGACCGAGCGGTCGGGAGTCTGGTCGCTCGGGCGTGGGTTGCCCAGGCGGGTCAGGATCGCCCCCGAAGGCCCGACGATCGGGAAGAGGAACGGCGCGTTCGTCCTTTCTCCAAAGTGATACGCCAGCCGCTCAGCGCCATCGATCCGGAAGCTGATGCGATCGACGTCGGGAATTGCCTGGACTTTGGGGAACACAAATGCACCGGTCATGGCAGATCCTCACTCGATTCAAGCGGAGAAGTTGGGCCGTTTCGTGTCGATGGCCTGGGACACAAGCTGGGTATTCCGCTCGATTTTGGCA